>NVWB01000191.1 GCA_002733575.1 Blastopirellula sp.
ATGACTAATTGGTTAGAACCAGTCTTGTTGCTTGATCGCGAAAAGCTAGAGACCGAAATTCTCAAGCAGGTTCCAGCCACCATCTTGGCACTAAGTGGCTGGCAGTTGGTCTCTTCTGAAAACAGTCCCCCGCAGTTTAGTAGCACACTGCGTGATGTCGATTATGAACGCGATTCTTGGCGAACCACCGTCTTGGCAAAAAAGGCTCCGTTTAGTTTTGTGAAACGCATTCAGTTAGGCGAAGACGACCGCTGGCTGATGTTGGCCCACGGAAAGTTTGGCAACTATGGCAATGAACCGCAAGTCGAAGTCTTTGTTGATGGGCAGCTAATGCTCGATACCACAATCCCGACCAGCAGCAAGCATGACCTGGGGCAAACGCCTCTCTACGCTTCACTGGCAGGTTTCGCCGGCAAAGAAGTCGAACTCGAAATTCGCCAACATCCAAGTAACGAAAGAGCCCCCATCGACTGGCGCGGCATCCAGATCGGCAAGCAGCGAACCACATTGCTGACTGCGCTAGAACATCCGACCGCCGATGACGTTCAATTAATGAAAACCGTCGAGGGGCCAGAAGTGAAAGTCTCTCTCTATAACCAAGAGGATCATATCGGCAGGCCCGGCATTGAAACAACCGCCGGCGGTTGGGTGCAAATTGTCAAGTTCGACAAGCCAGTTCCCGTCCGTGAACGACCGCGACTAGGCGAATTCCGAGATCTGCGATTTGCTTTCAAAAAGTTCGGGGGCGGGTCAATCGAAGTAAAGCTATTACACGACGAGGAGCACGACCGCCCGGCCATTATCCGAGTAGGACTAGAGGATAAAGAAGCAGAGACGCCTGTTCGTTTACAGCGTCTTCAAATCACAGACGTCTGGCACAGAATCAATATCAATCTCAATAGCGACTTCAAATCACTCAACATCACCGGCATCGCAGTCCGTGTACCCGATGGCCAAAAGTGCATCTGGGATCACTTCTATTTGGCTCGGTCTTATTCCGACTTAGAACTCATCACGTTTCCGAGTCCTGATCGAAATAACTGGGATGATTGGGTGAAGCGTGCGAAAGAGATCAATGGTTACCTCCCTAAAGCGATGGTTCAAATAGATTTTGGCGATGGCAAACGAAGCCTTGGTGCCATTATTGAGAAAGATGTAGGCTTCGTGATTACACCTGGGCACCTGGTGATTACACCAGGTCGAGACATCACTGTAATCACACAAGATGGCACTAGGCATCCGGCCATAACTTTGGGGCTGCATCGTCCACAAAATATTGCGATTGCTAAAATAACAGGGAAGACTCCAGTGGGAGGCTGGTGGCCTAATGGCGAGCTGATGTATCGTAGCGGGTTTGATCGTGATGAAGTTTCGATGCTGATCGGATCAACTAAAAAAGACCCTACTTCATGGCTGCATGAAATCATTCGGATGAATGGCAAGAATGAAGAAGGGGCTTTATGGCCAAGTCGTCCCAGCGTTGAATTTCTGCGTGGCACCATTGCAGTTGATAAAAATTATAAAGTATCTGGCATGCTCACCCATCGCTTACCATCTGGACAACCAGTGATTGCAAACTTGGGTGCAGTCAGGGCGCATTATGATCGACTCAAAGGCGGGGCAGTCATCGGCAATTGGGCGATTGGCAGTGGGCCAGTGCTTGGGCTAAGTGCAAAAACAACGGCCAATGGAGTGGAAGTCACCCACGTCAATGCTGCTGGACCAGCGGCATCAAGCGGCATTAAGCAGACTGATATTCTCATTCGCGTTCACTCTTCAACAATCAACAGTTCGGCTGATATCGAAAGAGCAATAAAGCAATTGAACCCTGGAGATGAAATCGAAATTGAATTTCAACGGGGAAAAGATCGAATCAAAAAACGCCTGAAACTGGCCCCGCGTTTATAAGTTGCGAGGTTTTATATTTCGGGTGGCCGCGATGTCGGTTTTGGAGATCGCTGGCCATCCATATACGCATATTCAAAACGACGTCGGGTTCGACTGTCGTCGATCAGAGGCTAGAGCGGTTTCCATTATAACCACCAAGGCACTAAGACACGAATAAAGATTGAAATAAATTCCTTTCGTGTAGTTCGTGACTTAGTAGCATTTTTAAATTCCGCGTACCGACTATCTACGAGTCGCGTTCCTTTGTTTCCAGTTTTCTCAGTCCCGTTAGGGACGATATCGTGTAGCCAGAGAATTCATTCCCTGGAATAGATATGCCTCAATTCAAGAAAGCCCCAGACGGGGGCGATATCGGGCGAATCATGGATGCTTTGACTTCTCAGTTCCGATTCGTGGTAGATAGATCTTTGTTATACCGCTTGAAAATGGCGTATTGATTCGACGTCGTCCCATCCGGGACTTTCATCTGTTTTGGGCAATTCGATTCCTGGCTCTGAAGAACCAGGCTAGGTGACTTCGTCCCTACCGAGGCTGTGAGTTTTTAGAACCTTTGGTCTTTCTTTATAATCTTCTTGCGATAAATTATTGTAATGAGTAAATCAATACAGCAGCAGCGTGGTAATGCTCGTAGCCAGATGCCTGAAAGACGGCAGGTTGAGATGCAGTTCCTTTCGCTCGACCAATGGCTCGACAAAGACCATCGTGTTCGCACCGTTTGGAGTTTTGTAGAGACTCTTGATCTGAGTGAACTTTATCAATCGATCAAAGCAACGCGAAATAATGTCGGTCGTGACCCGATTGATCCGCGAATTCTGTTCGCCCTCTGGTTGTTTGCCACAATCGAAGGCACAACCAGTGCACGTCGAATTGCTGAACTGACGACCCGTGATATTCCTTATATGTGGATTTGCGGAGGTGTGTCAGTCAACTATCACCGCGTCAGCGACTTTCGAACCGAGCATGGCGATCTACTCGAACGCGTTCTGACCGACTCGATTGCGGTACTGATTCACCAAGATCTGATCAATCTGAATACTGTTGCCCAGGACGGAATGCGAGTTCGTGCATCGGCTGGCAGTGGATCGTTCCGCCGAGCCGCTTCGCTGGAAGAGGCTCGGCAGCGGGCTCAAACGCATGTTGAAGAGCTAAAAAAACAACACGAAATAGAAACCGATGGCGGAGACAAACGTCGTCAGGCAGCCCAAAAACGGGCCGCGCGGGAAAAGCTGGAACGCATCGAGCAAGCACAAGTCGAGCTGGCAGACATGCAAGAGAAATACGATAAACGTTCGGGTAAAAAACGTAGCGAACCCCGTGCCTCGACCACCGATCCAGAAGCACGTCGCACGAAGATGAGTGATCGTGGCAATCGCCCAGCGATGAACGTTCAATTTGCCAGCGACGGGGATGCACAGATGATCATCTCGGTCGACGTAACCAGCCAAGGCAGCGATAGCGGTTTGATGCAGCCGATGTTTGACGATGTGTGCGAGCGTTATGGCCAGGTTCCCGACGACTATCTCGTCGATGGTGGCTATAGCAAAAAGGACGATATTACGCACGCCGAAAAGCAGGGATCGCAGGTGTATGCACCTTTATATGCCGAAGAAAAACTACTCGCTGCCGGCGAGGATCCGTACGCTGCAAGGCCCAAAGAAAGCTCTGAAATGACCGAGCATCGCCAGCGAATGGGAACGGATGAAGCGAAAGAAAAATACAAGCGTCGCATGGGAATCGCCGAGTTCCCCAACGCAGATTGTCGCAACCGAGGCTTGTATCAGTTTCGAGTACGCGGCCGGGCGAAAGCCAAAGCTCAGACGTTATGGCACGCCTTGGCTTTCAACTTTATGAGAATGCGAAACCTAATCTGTCCGCTGCGCAAGATGAGTTATTTGGAGGTTGTCATGGCAAATTGAGAGCAGAATCTCCCCAAACAAGCAGCCCAGAGCCGCCACGGCTTGGACGAAGAGATGTTTTCAACGCAATCGAATTAAAAATCGATTGAAAAACAAGAAATCCCTTCGAGAATTATCTCAAAAATAAAAAAACACCAAAAACTCACAGCCTCTACCGGGACTGTTTTTTCAGTAGAATAGTGATGTTCAAAATACTCTTCACGAACCAGCGATCTGCATAACCCCAGCATCCAGCACAACCGGAACTAGTCTTAAACTTTCTCACGACTTCGCAGCTTCTACATGCAAGCATACCGCCCATTCGGACGATAGCACTAGTACGAAGGCCGACTATCTTACCTTATTCTCATTCCCCCAAAGAGATTATCACAATGATCGAAAATGCTACGGACTTTGCCAAAGAAATTGAAACTGCGTTAGCTACGAACCCTTATCTAAGCTCGCGTCAATTACGTTTTGAAAACAAAGAAGGACGACTGGTACTCAAAGGCACCGTCGACTCGTACTTCCAAAAACAAATGGCCCAAGAGTCTTTGCGGCAAATCGATGGCGTGAATGAAATAGAAAATCAATTGGAAGTCGCCGGATATTAAACAGCATTCCGATTCAAGCATTCGCAAGACATTCAAAAGCCGATGAAACACAAGTTTCAGCGGCTTTTTTTCTGCGCTCCGTTGTAGGGTAGATGTGTATGAGGAGTAGCCGGATTCGTAAGAATTCGGTTTTTCGGCATTGAGGGTTCTCTGAAGTCTCACGACTTCAGCTACATTGGCAATACATTTCATTTGCATTGGCCGAACATAACAGGTACGATTGTGCATAACTGTAATCCCCCGTTCTACCGGAAAAACGAAAAATGAAGTGGCTACCTAAAATTCGATTTAGTATGCGAACACTATTTATTTTAGTGACGGTGCTATGTGTTCTACTGGTGCCGCTGAGTGTGAAGCTTTACCAAGCCCGGCAGCAGCGACTTGTAGTGCAGTGGGTGGTGGCGAATGGTGGTTCAGCGGTGTATGACAATCAACAGGACCTAAATCCAATGGTTGTTTCAGATACCCCTAAGGCCATTCGATGGTTAAGAAGTGTTATCGGCAATGATTTTTTTGGTACGGTTATTCGGGTTCGCATTAATAACCCCACAGTCACTGATATTTCAAAATTAACATACTTGCGATCTCTAACATTTGTTTCTCTAGAGGATCCACAGAATGCCGACTTATCTCCGCTGGGTTCTCTCAAGCAGCTTAATTCTGTTTATATTACCTTTTCTTCGGAGAAGAGTTATACGGCAAAGAATATTGCAGAGTTATCGAAACTCGACTGCTCATTATCTGTCGGTATCACTGGTCAATTGATTGATGATTTAACCCTGATTCAGAGTTTGAAAAATATTCGTTTACTCAATATCACTGACTCTCAAGTCACGAACCTTGCCCCTTTGATCAATCTCGATCAGCTTGAAAATTTAAGTATTCAAAGGACTCCGGTGAAAGATATCTCGGCACTGTATAATCTAAACAGACTTACAACGCTAAGACTTAGAAATTGCCAAGTCAATGATTTTTCACAATTGTCCTACCTCACCCAACTCAGAGCATTAACTCTTGATGATCCAAAGATCACAGACCTTACACCCTTGGTCAAGCTAGTCAAGCTACATAATCTTTCGCTTAACACCCCTATGGTAAAAGACCATTCCCCATTAGAAAACCTTGTCAATCTTGAAATGTTGATAGTTTCCAAAGCAGAGTTCGACAAGCTTAAAAAGGCTTTGCCCAGATGTATTGTATTTGAATCTTCGTTTAAGTAAATTCTGAATGTCCCCCTCTTCTTCAGTAAACTGCTTCGATTGTCAATCAACGAACTTCTTTCGAATCGCTGATCGCGGCCCAACTTGTTTTTCTAGTCAGACAGGGTGAATGAAATCTATATTCCCACCCACCTTCCAACCGTTTTCCATTGGAATCGGTTGCCAGGTTCATTAACCGAAATACGGCTGTTGGCGTTCTACGCGATCGCGGCCCAGTGGCCTGATTGGTACTCTCGTCCGACTAGGGCGTTGGCTTCCTTGTTGTTTGTGATCTGTTCTGTACTCGCATCGAATTCAAGACTTTCACCTACACGCACGGCAATGTTGCCCAAGTGTGCGAGGGTTGCCCCAGCGTGACCGATGGCGATCGATGCGTTTGTAGTTGCGTTGGTACGGATCGAGGTGATAAAGTTTGCCGTATGTGCGTTGGTGTCGTTTTTGCAGCTGCCCGATTTGACCAACTTGTTTCGCTCACCGAATTGCTGCCAGCCTGTTTCCTTGCCAAGGATCATGTACCCCTTCGTGCCGTAAAACGCATTTCCGTTCGCATGACCATGCTCATCATAAGGCGCCCAGATTCGCTGTTCAAAGACCAACTGCTTGGGCTGCTTTTCCTGGTTGAATTCATAAGCAACGTATTGGGTGTCGGGAAACTCCTGGTCGTCTTTGAAGTACAACTTGCCTCCGGCAGCGATCACCCGATGAGGGTGACTGTCGACGCCTAGCCCCCAACGAGCGATGTCTAACTCGTGCGAACCATCGTTGCCAATGTCGCCCGTGCCGAAGTTGTAAAACCAGTGCCAATTGTAATGCACCAGGTTGCTGCGATACGAAAATTTAGGCGTGGGTCCGCACCATTGATCGAAGTCGAGATGTCCGGGTACTTCCGTCTGCTTACCATACCCAATGTTGCGACGGCGCTGACTGTTCCAGCACTTTGCTTGCAGCACCTCACCAATCTCGCCATCGTGAATCCGTTGGATTGCCTCACGGGTGGCCACGGTGCTGCGTGCTTGCGTGCCGACCTGAAGTACGCGATTGAATTTCTTTGCGGTTTGGAGCATGATTTGCCCCTCCCGGATATTGTGGCTGCAAGGTTTCTCAACATAAACGTGCTTGCCTGCTTCCATTGCCCGAATCGCTGCGGGCCCGTGCCAATGATCAGGAGTTGCCACGATGACCGCCTGAATCTTATCGTCATTGAAAATCTCACGCATGTCTGAACCAACATAACGTGCCTTGAACTTATCGGCAGTTGGCTTGCCACGGTTACTGTCAGGATCACAAACGGCCGCAATTTTCACTCCCTGAACTCGCAGCATCGCACTCGCAACAGAGCGACCGCGTCCGCAGCCTAAAAGCCCGACGTTGATTGTCGGAGTGTCGGCAAAAACTGAGGACGGGTGATAGGCAAGAGCAGCCGCAGCAACGCCAGCCGCCGATTGCTTAACAAAATCTCGACGATTCACAGAAGGCATAACAGAGACCTTTCATCGTTGTATTGGTTGGCAGTCGAGTAGGTTGCACTCAATCGCCGTTACAAATTCCGCTTGATCCGGGAGTTCCTATTGTAACTGAATGCGCACCCACAATGTCTAGCGTATCGGGAATATTCTCATTCATTAACTTTCGGCCAGGCAGGGTGGATGTGTAAGAGGAGTAGCCGGATTCGTAAGAATTCGGTTTTTCGGCATTGATACTTCTCTGAAGTCTCACGACTTCAGCTACAGCTACGTTGGCAACACATTTCATTTGCAATGGTCGAACATAACAGGTACGATTTTGCATAACTGCAATTCTCCTTTTACCGGAAAAACGGAAAATGAAGTGGCTGCCTAAATTACGATTTAGTATGCGAACGTTATTTATTATCGTCACGCTACTTTGTGTTCTACTGGTGCCGCTGAGCGTGAAGCTTTACCAAGCCCGGCAGCAGCGGTTGGCGGTCGAGTGGGTGTTGGCGAATGGGGGTTCTGTTCATTATGACTACCAAGAGGACGAATATGGGTATTTTCATTCAAGTGACCCAGCGGACAATCTATGGCTGAGAAGTGTTCTCGGCAATGATTTTTTTGATGAGGTTGTTGAGGTTGGTTTTGAAAACCTTACAGTCACTGATATTTCTCAATTAACGCATTTGCAATCTATTGAAACGGTTGTTCTAGTAGATCCTCAGAATGTCGATTTATCTCCACTGGGTTCACTCAAGAACCTTGATTCTCTTGATATCACCTTTTCCTCGGAGAAGAGTTATACAGCAAAGAATATGGAAGAGTTATCGAAACTAGACTGCTCATTAAATATACTTCTCCACGGCCAACTCATTGATGATTTAACGCCAGTTCAGCAACTGAACAATATTCGTGAGCTCGAGCTTATTCATACCGAAGTCAATGACCTTTCACCGTTATCTGATCTCATGCAGCTTGAACTTTTGGACATTGATGGTGCTAATGTCACAGATCTCACACCCTTGGCCAAGCTCATCAATCTGCGAGTCTTAAAGCTTGACACCCTTGAGGCAAAAGACCTTTCTCCATTATCTGATCTCACGCAGCTTGAAGAATTGCACATTGTTGGTTCGGGTTTCACGGATATCACACCCTTAGCCAAGCTCGTCAAACTGCGAGACTTAAGGCTCGTAGGCCCTCCAGTGGCATTTTCTCCAAACTCCCTTAAAGGTCCAAATATTACGGATCTAATGCCCTTGACCAAGCTAGTCAACCTGCGAGAGTTACGGCTTTACGATCTTAAGACAAAAGACCTTTCACCGTTAGAAAACCTTGTGAACCTTGAGGAGTTGCACATTCATGGTGCGAATATCACAGATCTCACCCCCTTGGCCAAGCTCATCAATCTGCGAGACTTATGGCTCGAAGCCCCTAAGGCAAATGACCTTGCAGCCTTGGCCAAGCTAGTCAACCTGCGAGAGTTATGGCTTTACGACGCTAAGGCAAAAGACCTTGCTCCGTTAGAAAACCTTGTCAAAATTGAGTATATGCAAATTGTTGATGGAAATGTCACAGATCTCACCCCCTTGGCCAAGCTCATCAATCTGCGAGAGTTATCGCTCGAAACTCCTAAAGCAAATGACCTTGGTCCGCTGTATCAACTTTCCAATCTTAAAGAATTATACTTAGAGTACGGTGGCATGCCAGTTCCAAAAGAAGAGATCGGCAAGCTTAAAAAGGCATTGCCCAATTGTTACGTTAAAGCAACTTCATTTGACTGATTGACCTTGCTTCAATAAACTGCTTCGGTTGTCAATGAACGAATATCTTTTGAATCGCTGATCTCGGCCAGCTTGTTTTCCAGTTTGCTCGATCATCGTGATCAATTTAATTATTTTGTAAGAGCCCTGGTTTTAGGCCATCTAGTCTACGGCCTCCCCCTGCACGATCTTCGCTTTGCACGCTAAAATAGAGACTTCTGTTTGCCCTTTCCTACTTAGCCTGGATGCTGCTGATGTCGCACGATCAATATGAAAACCCACTGATTTCTCGCTATGCTTCTCAAGAGATGAGCTTTATTTGGAGCCCTCAAAAGAAGTTTTCTACTTGGCGGAAACTGTGGATTGCGTTGGCCGAGTCAGAACAAGAGCTAGGGCTGTCGTTTATTACCGATGCCCAAATTGCTCAAATGAAGGAGCACATCAACGACATTGATTTTGAGAAAGCGGCAGACTACGAGAAAAAATTCCGTCATGACGTCATGGCCCACATCCACACGTATGGCGACGCTTGCCCTGAAGCGGCTGGCAACATTCATGTCGGCACCACGTCTTGCTTCGTGACCGACAACGCCGATCTGATTCTGCTTCGTGAAGGCTTGGAACTAGTTCGAAATCGACTGTTCAAGGTGATCGATGGCTTGGCAACATTCGCGGCCAAATATCGCGATCTTCCCTGTCTCGGTTTTACCCACATGCAATCGGCCCAGCCAACTACAATTGGCCGACGTGCCTGCCTGTGGGCCTACGATTTAGTGATGGACTTAGAGGAACTCGAACATCGGCTGGCGACGCTTAAAGCGCGTAGCGTCAAAGGCACAACCGGGACTCAGGCCAGTATCTTAGAACTGTTTGAAGGCGACCACGGGAAAGTCAAAGAATTGGAACGCTTGGTCGCTGAGAAGATGGGCTTCGATTCAACCTACGCGGTGACCGGGCAAACGTATTCAAGAAAAATTGACTCGCAAGTTTTGGATGCCTTGAGTGGTGTTGCCCAATCTTCGCATAAAATTGCAACCGACATGCGACTGCTGGCCCATCGCCGAGAGATGGAAGAGCCGTTTGGTGCAAATCAAGTTGGCTCTTCAGCCATGCCTTACAAACGTAACCCGATGAAGAGCGAACGTATTTGTTCCTTATCTAGATTCGTGATCAGCATGCAGTCGAGTGCAGCCAATACCTTGGCTACCCAGTGGATGGAACGCACCTTGGACGACAGCGCCAATCGCCGCTTGACTTTGCCGCAATCATTCTTGGCCATCGATTCGATATTGATCATCTTGCAAAATGTGACTTCCGAGGCCGTTGTGTACCCTGCGATGATCTCGAAGCACTTGAGCGAAGAGCTACCGTTCATGGCGACCGAAAACATCTTGATGGCCGCAGTCGCAGCCGGCGGAGATCGTCAAGAATTGCACGAAAGCATTCGCCAACATGCCCAAGCCGCTGGCAATATGATGAAGTCCGAAGGCAAGCCCAACGACTTGCTCCAACGTCTGAAAGATGACCCCGGCTTCCCCAAATTCGATATCGAATCGACCCTGGATCAATCACAGTACATTGGCCGGTCACCTGAGCAAGTCGATGAGTTCATCGCCGATATCGTGAACCCTATTCGTGATCGCTACGCCGACTTGGACTTGGCCGATGAGGAACTTCGGGTATAGAGTGTGTTGAATTTTACTTTGGTGAATACTCACGAAGGATGGGGTTTTATTGCGACCATATTTCCCCGTTTTTCCAGTCCCGGTAGGGACGTCATCATGTAGCCAGGGGATTCATCCCCTGGAGACGAAATACAGAATCCCCCAAGCCCCGGTTAGGGGCGATATCGCTTCAATGAACCCATATAAAATCTACGAATTAAAGATTTTTCTCTATGAAATTCGTTCTCAGATGCCCCTCGATTTCGCCCCGCTGGGGCTTCGAGATCTTTGAGTGCTTCGATTCCAGGGGATGAATCCCCTGGCTACACGATACTGTCCCTCCGGGACAGAAGGTTTCGCGATAGAACACGAATCATCAACGAAACTCTTAGCACCTGTTCTGCCTACTTCACACCAACCGCTACTGATGCAAAGAACTCCATCACCACCGTTGCGGCTTGGGTTGAGTCTCCGCTGCGTTGCAGATCAAATCGGGCACCGTGTGGTTGAACGACCGCTGGTTTGACTGAAACTTCAGGCCCTTCGAGCTGCATTAGTTCCACTTCAGGGATACCATCCAGTGGTGGGCAGAATGCCACGTGGATGGATTCGTGTCGTTGGTCGGCAGCAAACTCGGCACGCACTTGGCCGTGCAGTACTTCGGTTCCATCTTCTACCGCTCGGGTCAACTCCTGAGTCACATTCTGGGGCAAGATATGCGGCGCCGGTTCACTCGGTTCATCGAATCGCCAAGTGGGCGTGTTCTCATCGGCAGGGCTTGGTTCGGGTTCGGATGGTGGTTCTTGAGGCAGAGTAATGTCCAGGGCAGGGGAGGGCGGTGTTGATTCTGGTGTTTGTTTTGGTTCTGCACTAACAGTTGGAGTGGCCGGTGCCGAAGATGTTTTCTTGGCATGAAAGAAGACTGGTGGAATCATGAAAAACAGCGACACACATTCGGCAGTCACCAGCGTGCACTGGATCAAAAAGATGGCGAACTTATCCGCTGCCATTTCACTTAGTAGTGCTACTGAAAAAACCGAACAAACCAAGGGCCCAATCGCCACCAGGTAGTCGCTCCAATTCACCGCACTCGATTGTGAATTGTTCGACCAGCTAAAACGCAACGAAGCCGTGAGTAGGGCTGCGGCTATCGCGGCTAAAAATAAAGTCGAGGAACCTATGCTGATAGACACACCTGCTTCGAGGCGAACTAGGATCGCAACAAAAACGGCAAACGCATAAAAAACGGTGCCAGTCAGTGCGTACGACTTTAGTGCTATCTGTTGTTCAGCCGCGTGCGCAGTTGGCTGCGAAGATGATCGTCCTTGATTCATGGCCGTGGTACTTATGAGAGTTTGGGTAATAAAAAAACCTTCCTGTCAACGTAGTGTGACAGGAAGGTTTTAATGTTGCAAGCTTAAATTGAGCCTTGTATACAAGGCTCAAATCTAGTTGACTAGTTGGCAGCGGCACTCAGACCAGCAGCTTCGGCCAATTGGGCCGCTTTGTCGGTGTTTTCCCAAGGGAATTCGCTACGACCAAAATGTCCGCCAGCGGCAGTTTTGCGGTAGATTGGACGACGCAAGTCGAGGTAATCGATGATTCCGCCAGGGCTCAGTGGGAAGGTCTCGCGGACTAGTTCCACGATCCGATCATCTTCTATTTTGCCGGTGCCGAAGGTTTCGACATGAACACTCACAGGTTCGGTCACGCCAATGGCGTAGGCTAATTGCACTTCGCATTCGTCGGCCAAACCGGCAGCAACGATGTTCTTCGCAACGTGGCGAGCCATGTAAGCGGCACTGCGATCCACTTTCGTAGGATCTTTCCCACTGAAAGCTCCCCCACCATGACGACTCCAGCCACCGTAAGTGTCAACAATGATCTTACGACCAGTCAGGCCACAGTCACCCATCGGCCCACCTACGACAAACTTGCCGGTTGGGTTGATGTGATAAGTGACATCGCCTTTGACCAACTCGGCTGGTAGCAGCGGGTTGATGATTTTATGGGTAATAAAGTCACGAATTTCTTCGTTGGTCACGCCTTCAGCGTGCTGAGTCGAGACAACCACGGTATCAATCCGAACCGGAGTTCTTCCTTCAAATTCTACGGTTACCTGGCTTTTGCTGTCTGGGCGAAGCCAGTCGACTTCTTTGTTTTGACGTGCTTCAACCAAACGATCTAGAATCTTGTGCGAGAGCGAGATCGGAAGCGGCATCAATTCTTCGGTTTGGGTACAAGCGTAACCGAACATGAGTCCTTGGTCGCCGGCGCCAACTTCTTTGCCAGATTCTTCGTCGTGATCCACACCTTGAGCGATGTCGGGGCTTTGACGATCTAGGGTAACTAGAATGCCGCAGGTATCGGCATTGAAGCCCATCGAGTCATCGGTGTAACCAATTTCTCGGATGACTTGGCGGGCCACTTCTTGATAGTTGATCACTGCCTTGGTGGTGATTTCGCCAGCGAGAACTGCGATTCCGGTGTTGACCAAAGTTTCGCAGGCAACACGGCTCATCGGATCTTGCTCGAACAGGGCGTCGAGGATTCCATCTGAAATTTGATCTGCCATCTTATCAGGATGGCCCATGCTAACTGATTCACTGGTGAAGAGATACTTACCCGATGCCACGTGATTCAACTCCTAGGTATTTGGATTGACTGGTTATGTCGAAGTACGGTTTTGCTTCAGAACAATTTCTCTAAGCAATCAACCGCAAAAATGTGTAATTAGGTATTATAGAGGGTAGAAAGGCGAACCGGCAAGCGGTCGCAGCCCGGTTCTGGCGTGATCTGTGGTGATAAAATCTAAGCCGCTTTGCGAGATAAATCTCGCATCGGCAGGTGCTTTTGCAGCAAATCGACCGTTTTTTTGGTGGCACCCAGTTGAGTCAGGACTATCTGGGCGGCCTTGTTTCCCAAGTCTTGGCGAAATCTGACGCTCTCCAAACAGTTCTCTACAAACACTTTAAGTTCATTTGAGTCTTGAACTACCACCGCCGCATCGTGCGAAAGTAGCAGTTGAACCACATCTCGAAAATTACGAGTTTTGGGGCCAAAGCAAACTGCGCCCCCATACGCAGAGGGCTCAATCATATTTTGCCCACCACGGGTGCCCAGGCTGCCGCCGACAAATGCAATTTGGGCCGTTCCCCACCATGCACCCAATTCGCCAATGGTATCGACCAGCAGAATCTTGGAATTTAAATCAGGTCCATCAGCCTCTAAATTAGAACGCCGCTGCCAAGCATGAGGCGATTGATCTAACAGTTGGGCCACTTCGTCGAATCGTTCTGGATGCCGGGGCACCAAAATTAATCGCAATTCTGGATGCTGCTGGGTGAGCGCTGAAAACGTTTCTAGTGCGGCCTCTTCCTCTCCGGACTGCGTGCTCCCGGCCAAGAAGACCACATCGGTATCAGAAAGTTGGGCCAACTTTTTCAACTTGACTGTAAAGGGATTATTGCGAGAAGTTTCGGCCCCATCAAATTTCAAACTGCCGGTAACTTCAACGTTTTTGGCACCAAGATTTTGAAATCGTTCGGCGTAGACCGGATCTTGTACCGCAATTAAATCAAGCTGTTGCAGTAAGGGACGCATCAGAAAACTGAGTCGCTGATAACCACGAAAACTTTTCTCACTCAAACGGCCATTCACCACGCAGATGGTCGCATCAAATTGGTGCGCAGAACGAATCAAGTTGGGCCACAGTTCGAGTTCGGCCAGAATGACCATGTTTGGGCGAATGCGACGATACGCATTGTTGACTGCCCAACTAAAATCTAACGGGCAGTAATCGACCGTGCAGTCTGAGTATTTTTTGCACGCCAGCGTATGCCCAGTTTTGGTCGTGGTCGTAATGTAGAACTCGACGTCCGAGTATTGAACTCGCAGTTGATCGATCAAGGTTTGCAACAGATTGACTTCGCCAACACTGACCGCGTGCAACCAGATACACGTTTTATCCCCTTGCCGAATTTTGACTTTCCCCAAGAACTTGGCCGCAAAACCTTCACGGTATTTCCCATGAAAAAATGCGGCCCAAACCAAGTACGGAGATACCGCTACGATCAAGCCAAGGTACAAGATGTTCAGCAGTAAGTGCATCTCCGGGAGTCCTTTCCCATCTGTCAAAATATGAGTGTTAGCTTTTTCTCATGCAGCAGGTTTTGTATTTTTTTCCGCTCCCGCAAGGGCAAGGGTCGTTACGACGAATACGTTCGCCAGTGTTGCGGATCGGTTCGGCCTTCTTGTCGCTATTCTGTGAACCATCGATGGCCTCTTGCTGTTGCTGGGCAATGTCGTTGGTTGATTCAGCCGAGTCATGTCGAGCTTCTGATTCTGTCCAGGTGGAGCTGACAAACTCTTCGTTTAAGCTTTCGATTTTGAAAACCAAATCGGTGACCCTCTCTCCGATGGAGGCCCACATCTCTTCGAATATCCGCATACCTTCGCGTTTGTATTCGACTTTGGCATCGACCTGGGCGTAACCAACAAAGCTCACGGCACTGCGCAGGTGATCCATGGAAAGCAGGTGGTCTTTCCAGGTGTTGTCTACCAGTTCCAGCAGTACGCTACGTTCCATTCTGGTCATCTCAGGTCGATAGCGTTCGTTGACTTCCCGAATCAGTCGTTGCTCAAGTTGTTCACGATCTAGTTTGGCTAACTCTTCAGGTGCCACATCTTGATCGATGGTGGTTTTGATCCAGTCTGACAACGAATCAAGTTTGCCATTGCCGCCGTTAATGACTGCCAGGGTTTGCGTGTCGATATTGTCTTCGTAAATTGTGGCCACTTTCTGCTTGACCTTTTCCATCTTCGCTGGAACTTGTTGGATATGTTTTTGGCTTTGTTCCTCTAGGAAGCCTTGGATTTCATCTCGCTGTTTACTCTTGAAATCTTCGAGACTCACGTTCGATTCAAATCGACGTTGGGCCCATTCTACGAGAGAATCGCGATCCAATTGTGAGTGAGCTCCTCGCTTTTCGCTGAATCGATACAGGCCGGCCAACACAGGGTACATCGACTCTTTTTCGTCGTACATCTTATGGGCACGTTCTAGAATCAAATCGGTGATATCATCATTGCTGCGTTCCTTCAGTTCCTCTTGTTCGATGGTTAAACCGAACTTGTAGTGAACCCAACCGCAAAGGCTTTTGAGACCGAAATCCTCGTCTAAGAATTTTTTACCATCCTCCAGGTCAACCTTATCAAGGGCCTCGTGAGATTTTTCAACGAGGAACTCATCGACCCTATCGCGACCAATTTTCTTGAGTTCGCGTTCATTCAGACTCAGTCCCCACATCGAGTTGGCGAACCGGGCCATGGCAGTCCAGTTCCATTCCGCCTCTTCTTCTTCCTTCGGCAGATTTTCATCAATCGCGGCGATGATATCCGAGGAAGCCGCGTTCTCGGCTTCCGATCTTGCATGATTTGCGGCCGCTTCATATTCCATGCCGCGGAAATCTTTCGGCTCTAACTTGCACGACATTGCATGCCCTGCAAAGGCGGCAAAGGTATCTTGCCCATACTTTTTATCAAGCAGTTTATCGACAAAGATATCAACCTGTTCAGTGATCATATCCATGATCAAGTCTTTGGAGTCGGCGCCTTCGAGAATTCGTTGGCGGAATCCATAAATGCGTTTCCGCTGCTCGTCCATGACTTCGTCGTATTCGAGCAAGTTTTTACGAATGTCGAAGTTCTTTTCTTCGATTTTCTTTTGGGCGCCTTCGATTCGGCGAGAGACCATTTTACTTTCAATGGCATCTCCTTTTTCCATGCCGCCCATGCTGGTCAGCCAGTTTTTGACCCAATCGCCAAAGAAGATTCGCATTAAATCATCTTCAAGCGAAAGGAAAAACTTACTGCTACCAGGGTCACCTTGTCGTCCGCAACGTCCACGAAGCTGAAGGTCAATTCGGCGAGATTCATGACGCTCGGTGGCCATCACGTGGAGTCCGCCTAGGCTACGAACGACTTTGCCTTCTTCCTTCATCTTTTCGGCAACTTCGATATCAGAAACCAATTTGGTCCATTCTTCTTGTGGGACTTCCAACCGGTTTTTGTATGTGTCTTGCAGTTGAGCCCAGGCCATGGTTTCAGGGTTACCGCCCAACACAATATCGGTACCACGACCGGCCATGCTGGTTGAAATAGTGACCGCCCCGATACGACCTGCTTGAGCCACGATATTCGCTTCACGCTTATGTTGTTTGGCGTTCAAAAGCTCGTGCTTAATACCACGACGTTCAAGTAACCGGGCCAAGCGTTCACTCTTTTCGATGGACACGGTTCCGACCAACACAGGCCGGCCTTTGCCCTGAATATGTTTGACTTGTTCTTTCGGAATGTTTTCCCGTTTCTTTTTGCCAGACTCTTCGAAAACTATGACGTCTTCTTCGGTTTTGATGATCGTTCCCAGGCGATCTTCGCCCGAGGTCATTTCGAGCAAGTCCCACTTGTGAATGCGTTCGATATCATCGGCTACGGCGTTATATTTTTCGTCTTCCGTCATGTAGATTACGTCTTGATAAGCCAGCCGCTGCATGGGACGATTGGTTGGAATCGCAATCACATCAAGCTTATAGATCTTCCAAAGCTCGTTGGCTTCGGTCATCGCGGTACCAGTCATACCGCAGACCTTGTTGTACAGTTTGAAGAAGTTTTGCAGGGTAATGGTCGCCAGGGTTTGCGTCTCTTCTTTGATCGGCACGCCTTCTTTTGCTTCGACCGCTTGATGCAAACCATCGCTCCATTGACGCCCATCCATCTTTCGACCGGTATGCACATCGATGATGACCACCTTGCGGTCTTCGACCACATAGTCGACATCGTGTTGATACAAATAGCGAGCTTTAAGGGCGTTGTCTAGTAAATGAGGCCATTCCATATTGCCAGCGGTGTAAAAACTTTCGACACCAGCAAGTTTCTCGGCTTCACGGACCCCATCTTCGGTTAAGGCCGTGTTTCGATCTTTTTCGTTGACCTCAAAATGAAGGTCTCTCTTTAGTGTTGCCGCAATTTTGTTCGCTTTGGAGTACTTCTCTTTACCTTGGTTCGATGGACCAGAAATAATCAACGGAGTTCGGGCTTCGTCAATCAGAATGTTGTCGACTTCATCGATAATCGCATAATGTAAACGACCTTGCGATTGTTGTCGCTCTTTCGGGAAACGATCATCACCACGTGCCGCAGGTCGCATGTTATCACGTAAGTAATCGAAGCCAAATTCGTTGTTGGTTCCGTAGGTGATATCACAGCTATAGGCCTTTTGCCGCTCGTCGACAGGCATATCACTTTGAATGGCGTCGACCGTTAAGTCTAACCCGCGATAAATGGGTGACATCCACTCCATATCACGACGGGCCAAGTAATCATTCACCGTGACCACATGTACGCCTTTGCCTTCAAGCGCATTTAAATACGCAGGCAACGTGGCCACCAAGGTTTTACCTTCTCCGGTAATCATTTCGGCAATCGTACCACTGTGCAAAACCATGCCGCCAATCAATTGCACATCGTAATGACGCATGCTCATAAAGCGGCGGCCACCTTCTCGGCAAACGGCAAAGGCTTCATCTAATATGTCGTCTAAGGTCTCGCCTACTGCCAGGCGTTGTTTGAATAACTTGGTTTGTTCGCGCAACTCTTCATCGGTCATCGACTGACATTTGTCTTCGAGCGCAGAGATAGCGTCGACTCGGGCTTGCATTTTCTTAACGAAACGCGCATTCGATGAGCCAAACAGTGTGGTGATAAATCGCTCAAAACCGCCGAGCAAACTACCAAAGAAAGAGCTGACTTGCTCCCAAATTTGTTCCAATAACTCCATGCTTTCCGATAACCTTCGGTAGATAATAGGGCCGGGTGCAAGGGTGTGAATTGGGTTACTTCCCAACTCGATAAAGCGGCTAGTAAAAGCGCGCAAACCCTTCCCGTTTAGTAGCTTATATGGATTACACTAGGCGGTCAACCTCGCCTTGATCATTACAAGCTGTCATATTCTATAGGGTAAATTCGTGATCCGGCGGTCGATCTTGCCTAATTTTAGTCTTTCATCTTTTAACATTTTAGCAACAGGCCACACTGAGTAAGCATTCCCTGTCTTGTAAATGGCTCGAATTAGGGGTTGGGTATGTCTTTTGTCCCCCTGATTCCTCTCTCTACGATCCAAACTAGAATAGGAAACTTAGAGACAAGTATTCCTGAATGGTTTTGAACGAGGACCAAAGTTGAACAACGTGAAGCCAGAAAAAAAGATAAAAACCAAGGATATTACCGGACAACTAGTCTTTTTAGGCACCGGAACCTCGGTTGGAGTGCCTGCAATTGGGTGTGCGTGCGATGTCTGCCAAAGCGAAAACCCGAAAAATAAACGGATGCGATGTTCCGTAGTGCTAGGTCTTCCGCAAGGAAATCTGTTAATCGACACCCCGCCAGACATGCGGACTCAATTGATTCGAGAAGGTCTCGGAATCATTCACGCGGTGCTCTACACCCATCAACATGCAGATCACCTGTTTGGTTTGGATGATTTGCGGATGTTTCAATTTTATTTAGGCCATCCAGTTCCCCTTTATTGTGAAGAAAATGTCGAACAACGGATTCGCACCTCGTACGACTACGCTTTCACCGATGTCACACAAACCCACCAAGGTGCCCGGCCTTCGCTGGAATTTCATCGAATTGAAAAAGACGCATTCCGCGTGCTTGATACCACGGTAGTCCCTATCCGATTAAAACATGGGCCCCGTTTCGATGTCCTCGGCTTTCGCATCGGTAATGTGGCCTACTGTACCGATACCAATGAAATCCCGGAGGAAAGTTGGCCCAAGTTGGAAGGGCTCGACGTTTTAATTTTAGATGCCCTGCGTCCTGATCCACACGCAACGCATTTTGGAATCGATGAAGCGATTGAAGCGGCACAAAAAATCGGGGCCAAACAAACCTACTTTACCCACATGTCTTGCAAGCTTGATCATGATCGTACCAACGAGTATTTACCTGATAACATGCAATTGGCCTACGATGGATTGAGTATTCCGTTGACGTAGCCAGAACATTTTTCCATTTATTTTTTTTGAACCTTAGTGAGTATCTGATGAAAAAAGTTGTATGTTTTGGCGAAATCATGGGTCGTTTGGCACCAGAGCAATTTTATCGTTTCAGCCAAAGTTGCCCTGGCAAGTTAGACCTCACCTTTGCCGGAGCCGAAGCCAACGTGGCCGCCTCGATCAGCATGCTCGGCGGAACTTCGTCATTTGTCTCAGCACTACCAAAACATGCGATTGCTGATGCTTGTGTGCAAACCCTTAACGGGCTCGATGTTGACACCCGGCATCTTTTACGAACCGATCAAGGTCGGCTTGGTCTCTACTTTGTCGAGACCGGCGCCAATCAACGACCCAGCAATGTGATCTACGACCGCAGCGGTGCGTCCGTTTCAATGATTCCAGCCGATGCGTATAACTGGGACGAAATTTTTGCCGATGCCGGTTGGTTTCACATCTCCGGCATCACGCCCGCCATTTCCCAGTGTGCTGCCGAAGTTTCTCAGGTTGCAGTCGAAAAAGCAAAAGCGGCAGGCATTACGGTTTCATGCGACTTGAACTTCCGCAAAAAACTCTGGCAGTGGGGCACTTCTGGTACACCGCGTGAACTGGCAGAATCGACGATGCGAAAACTGCTTCCTTTTGTTGACGTGATGATTGCCAACGAAGAAGATGCGGCCGATGTGTTGAGTATTCGTGCCGGAGACTCTGATGCCGAATCAGGTCATCTCTCGATTGCCCGCTATCCTGAAGTGGCCGCTCAAATTGTCCAGCAGTTCCCCAATGTCAAAAAAGTAGCGATCACGCTGCGTGAAAGTATCTCAGCCACCCACAACAACTGGGGTGCCATGCTTTACGATGCCGCACAAGCGGTTGCCCTATTTGCTCCAATAGCCGGCGAAGAATACCGCCCTTATGAAATCCGCGACATCGTCGACCGCGTTGGTGGCGGCGATTCGTTTGCCGCTGGGCTAATCTTCGCACTCAACAGTGGAGAATATGAAACTGACCAACAGGCAATCAACTTCGCCGTCGCCGCATCCTGCCTGGCCCACTCCATCAAAGGCGACTTCAACTTTAGTAGTCGTGGCGAAGTTGAAGCCCTAATGCACGGCAGCGGGTCTGGGAGAGTGGTTCGGTAGCATAGTCGCTATTGCGAATCAATGTTGCTGGTTCCGGTATCCGGTAGCCGAATCCGTAAGGATTCGGTTTTTCGGCATTGCTTTACGGCATTGAGGGTTCTCTGAAGTCTCACGACTTCAGCTACGCCTGCTGTCGTAAAATCTTGTCGCACTTCTTTCTCGTGTGCCACTGGCTTCGCCAGTGCGGAATTGCAATTTGGCTTCACTCGACAGCTATTATTTTGAATCGCAATAGTTCAACTTGTGTTAAAACCTACAAGATCTCTGGTCCAATTGCAGCACACACTGGCGAAGCCAGTGGCACCCAGTTGTAATGAATTTCCTTTCTTCTTTGTGTCTTCGTGCCTTGGTGGTTCATCTTTTTGCACTTCCTCCTCGCTTACGCTTCGCGTTTGAGATTGTGTACGGAGAAATTAAACATTAAAGCCACACATGTATGCAAAGAATAATCGCAATCAGACCTTGCATTCTACCTCCGTGAACTCTCACGCGAAGCCTGAATCCAGCTACTCAGCAGTTGTTCTAGAAAACTGCTGATCGTAAACGCAAAGATTCCAGCCAGTGCGGCACCTGATAAACAGCAGAGTCCTAGCACCGCATAGTTGAACTCAGCCGGGTCGACCCAACTGCTGGCATACGCACCCAACAGCCCACCGATTACCACGGCAACTACAATGGCATAGCGAATCCACAGGGTCACAGGGCCAGTATGACCAAGGGTAGTAGTGGGCGCAAAATGTTCGTCGGTCAAGGGTCGATCATGAATTGGATCGAAATCAGGGTATTTATCCGAAGGCTGTGTTCCTTTCGGTCTTTGCTTTAAACGGTCGCCGATATAAGCACCAGCAACATGGGCAAACACGGCCAGCACAAAAAGTACAAACACAAAAGAAGCCATCGGCCCCAGGTAGTGCATCACGGCCAGTACGATACAGAGCAAAGCGATGGCAATACTTAAAGCACGCAATGTGAACGTAGGCGGACGCAGTAGACCAGCGACTTGATCATTTTTCGACTTGTTCTTACTTGATTCCAACAGAGCTAACTCAATATACGAACCGGCACAAAGAAGAAACTTATCTCTAATCGTACGGTTTTACGCATATTTCGATAGCTTGATATGGGGAAAATCGTTACGATTATGACGATTCTAGGAGTTCACACTAGCGGATATTGCCAACGATAATCATAGTTTCTAGCGAACAGGCAGCCTCAACCAGGGGCAATCCTATCCTTTCACTGCGAGCTAGACTAGGCAAATGTTTGGCTTAGATATTCGATTGTATTAATAACGCGGCGGAGTAGAACATGGGACAGATTATTGGTATCTCGGTTGTGGTAGTGCTTGTGGCATGGGCCTTGCATGACATCATACAGAAGAAGCATGCCATTTTACGCAATTTTCCCATCGTCGGACACTTTCGCTATTGGTTAGAAGCAATCGGACCTGAGCTGCGGCAATATATTGTGACCAGCAATAACGAAGAACGCCCTTTCAGCCGTGATCAACGACGCTGGGTCTATGCCTCTTCTAAAAATGAAAACAACTATTTTGGTTTCGGCACCGATGAAGACTTGGAAAGCTCGCCCCATTATTTGATCTTGAAACAAGCCGGATTTCCGGTCCATGATCCATTGAAAGGGGAGCCAACTTACGACGATGATTTCAATATCCCTTGTGCCAAGATCTTGGGTCAGCATCGCAATCGCAAGCATGCGTTTCGTCCAAAGAGCATTGTCAACTTATCAGGCATGAGTTTCGGATCGCTCAGTGGGCCTGCGATTGAAGCATTAAACGGCGGGGCCAAACTGGCCAACTTCTTGCACAACACCGGCGAAGGTGGCATTACGCCCTATCATCAACAGGGCGGAGATTTGCTGTGGCAAATTGGCACCGGATACTTTGGTTGCCGGACAGATCAAGGCCGATTTGACCTGAAAAAGTTCCAAGACAAAATTCAACAAAATCCAGTCAAAGCGATTGAAATCAAGTTGAGCCAAGGGGCCAAGCCAGGCATGGGCGGGTTGCTGCCTGCTGCTAAAATTACGGCTGAAGTGGCCGAGATTCGTGGAATCCCGATGGGTGTCGATTGTGCAAGTCCTTCGGCCCACCCAGAGTTTCACGATGTCGACAGCATGCTCGATTTTGTCGAACGCTTGGCAGATGCCACTGGCTTGCCGGTCGGAATTAAATCGGCAGTCGGCGAGACCACCTTCTGGACCGACTTGGCCATGTTGATGTCGACCACCAATCGTGGCGTCGACTTTGTTTCTGTCGATGGCGGCGAAGGGGGCACTGGTGCGGCCCCGCTGGTATTTGCCGATCATGTTTCGTTGCCGTTCAAGCTTGGCTTTAGCCGAGTCTATCGTGAGTTTGTTGAATATGACATGCACGATAAAATTGTATTCAACGGAGCCGGAAAACTGGGCTTCCCAGAATCGGGCCTGTTTGCCATGGCCCTGGGCTGTGACACGATTTCCATTGCCCGCGAAGCCATGTTGGCCATCGGTTGCATTCAGGCCCAACGCTGCCACACCGGGCACTGTCCGGCTGGTGTCGCCACACAAAATCGCTGGCTACAACGGGGACTCGATCCAACTTTAAAATCAGTCCGTGTGGCCAACTATATCATCACGCTCAGAAAAGAAATGTTGCGGTTAACCCGAGCCTGTGGCCAAGAACATCCTTCACTGATTACGCTGGAGCACTTCGATATCTTGCAAGAGAATTTACGCTCGGAACCGGCCACTAAAGTGTTTGAACACTGGGCCGATTGGGGTTTGCCTTCCGCCGAAGATCAAGAAGCCATCCGCAGTATCATGCGATCACCAGTGGCGGAACGCGAAGCTTTGATACAATCACACGGAGCCCTGGTGCAGTCGTAAGAGGGAATTAATACAGATCAGGGTGCCATGCCCTCGCATTTTTGCGTGGGCATGTTTTGGGAGTCCTATTATGGCAACTTCATATCAATGCAAACTGCCCATCATAAAACTCGGAAATCTTATGATAATGTAGGGAATGCACCATTCGTGACTTACTTGCTTCACATGCCCACGCAAGCGAGGGCATGGCACCCTTGCTTCAATGCTAGGCACATTCTGGCTTACGAATTCTTAGCCAGAATGTGATTCAATAATTTCCATCAAGCTAACACTACGATGCTCTTTCGCAGAGAGATAGCAAGCATCGACCAATGCCATGGTACCTAAGTTTTCTTGGCCGCTCATCTGCGGAGCGGTTCCAGTTTCGAGCGAGATCAATAGTTCTGACATCGGCCCAATAAACGCATCGGGGAACCAGACTTCATCCCAGCGTGGTTTGATCCAGCGGTCTCCTAGTTCAATCGTCGTATAGTCAAGCGTACTAGGAGTACGTTCTGGGTACGAGGGCCAACCGATGGTGCCGCGGGCCATACCGGTGGTGCCTTCGAGACGCCATTGGATTCGATTATCAGCAGCCGCTCCTTCATTGGCAGGCCCGGCCCACACGTCATCCCAGGCGGAAGCGCGAGGGCCGTTGTCGTATTCTAAAATGTACATGCAGATGCCGTCGGTGTGTGCAAACTGCTTGTCTGTTCTAGGATCACTGCGAATACTGGCCATTACGCGATCAGGATCACCGAGCCAGTAGCGGAAGGTATCGAGGTGATGAATCGACATGATTCGCAGGGTGACCCAACCTTGTTTTTGTTGCCAGGGCATCCAGTGGGGAATGGCACGCATGTCAATTGTGGCGGTGACCGGTTGGCCAAATGCACCTTGATCCAACAGGCTTTTGGCCCCACGGATCGAATGATCGTATCGCATGTTTTGATTCACGACCAGCGTAATGCCCGCCTCTTCGCAAAGTCGCACAATGCGTTGGGCCTGGGCATAATTTACGCCGAGCGGTTTTTGGGCCAGAATGCCGCGAATATGATCGGCATGCTTGACCGCCTCTTCCACGACTGCCAACTGAATATCAGGCGGCACGGCGATATCGACGACTTCAATCGATTGATCTGCCAGCAGTTCTTGATAGGTCGCATAAACAGTATCGATCTTATGCCGGGCCGCAACTTCTTTTGCAGTATCAACACTTCGAGAACTAATGGCAACCGGGTTCAAACCTGCCTGCCGATAAGCGACCAGATGACAATCGGCCATAATAAAACCGGCGCCAATACAGCCAATTTTAACGTCCTTGTTCTGAGGTAGTTCCGACAGGTAATCGATTTTAAATTCCAACAGGGTAGATCCTTATACAATCTCAAGCGTGAAGCATTAATTTTGATGCTACATTTGGGGCATGATTTTCGGGTGCCACTGGCTTCGCCAGTGTGAATTACAGTTAAGCCATATAACGAGTTCATTGTAGAAACTAAACAGAGTGATATTAGGAAAACTTGAGCTGCCTTTGATTGCTTTGTTCACAATAGTTAATATACAAACAGTGCAATTGCACTTCGCACTGGCGAAGCCAGTGGCACACAAAGGACAATACTCAGATTATTCCAATGAAATGTTTCCTCACCCACGCAGTCCATGTTGTTGCATCAATTGATCGGTGGCCTCGTAGGCTTCGGTGACCCATTCGACGATCTTATCTGGCTCAGGCGAGTACTCTAGTTCAATGGAAATGGCTCCATCGATATCTAGTTTTTTCAGTTCTTTTAGATAGGGAGCAAAATCAACTACGCCGCGGCCTGGGGGTAAATCGCCGTGGACTTTGCCATCGCAGTCAGAAATATGCACATGGGCCGCTCTGCCTTTGAGGCGTTGCAATTCTTCCGGCTGAACATTCGAGAGAACTAGATGCGAAATATCGATATTTGCTTTGACCGCCGGGTGATTGGTGTCATCCAAAAACTGCACCATTGTGTCGACATCTCGAACAAGCGAGAGTTTAAATGGCTCCAATTCCAAGGCAATCTCTAACCCGAGATCGCCGGCGTAATCGCCCAGTTCTTTACAGGCATCTACGGCCCATTTCCATTGTTCTGCTGGCGGGATGACCTCTTGATTCCAGATGTACTCGCCCAAGACGAGCAGCAGGTTTTTTGCTTGGTATTCGTAGCAGAGATCAAGATACTTTTTGCACCGATCTAAGTGGAATCGCTGAACACTAGGGTTCAAATCAATCAACCCGGTCGCCACGCAACAGATCGACATGATTGGCAAATCGAGTCGATCACATTCGTCTTTGATTAAGCGACGCTCTCGAATATCAAGATCCAAAGGGTCGGCAAAAATATCGATGCTGTCAAAACCGAGTTCTTTGGTTTTTTGTAGCCCAAACACCGTTGGCTGATCGGCTTGCACCCAAGCCGAGTTAATTAATCCAAGTTTCATGTTTTCATCCTGAAAGTGTCATCTAAGCTAGGGTGTCTAGAATTTTCTTAGATTTATGAATACCGCATAGCCTAACTGACTATTGGGAAGAAATCCAGTCTTCAATCCGCCTAAATCAATCGAGAAAAGGCATCAGGCACTGTGCATTCACTTGCGTTTTTTGTCGTTGCATCGCAGAATGCAGATAAACATGGCCCTAACTCTCGATTCAGCACTATGCAAGAGATCACCTTCAAAATCAAAACCAGCACTCAGCGGACATGGATCGCAGGGTTGAGTCTCTTGCTGTTCTTGACGCTGTCGATCGATGGGCACGCACAATCCCAGCCAATGAATTCGCGTATTGTTACTGATACGCTGCTGCTAAAAACAGGCGAAACGCGAACCGGGTTGATTACTTCGGAAAACAATTTTGAAATTGAACTGATGGAGATTGAACGCCCTCCTGGTCGACCATCGTTTGCTGTGGTGCGAGTTTACTCGAAGGTGACGATTGATAAAATTCTTCGCATCAATCAGGCCGAAAGATCACGGCTGGAAACGATTGCCGAGCGGATGCGAAACCGCGTACAGATCGAGGCCAAACAATTAAGCGAAGTTCGTCTAAAAGAAATTGAACATGAGGGAGAAGAGTATCTCCACTTTGCCGGCCATGGTTTTGTCTTATTAAGTCGTGTTGATGAAAGTTTGACCCGAAAGATCGCGGTCAGGGCTGATCAAGTTTTCCGGGCTTTTCGACATACCTTGCCTGTGCAGGTGCAATCAGACTCGATGCTGCGGATTATCGTGCTGGGTTCAAGCCAACAATACAAAACATTCACACAGCAAATTGGGTTAACCGTGGTGAACCCTGCGGTCTATTTGCCCGAGCAGAATCTGATTGTGATTAGCACGAACCTCGAACTGTTCAGCCAGCGACTCAAGCTGGCAATACAGGAACACGACGCCCAGCGAGAGCAATGGAAACAACAAGAGGGTTTTTTACCGCAGCAATTAGTCACGCTTGGAAAACAATTGCGACTCGATGGTTACAACAAACAGGCCATCGATAGCGAACTGGCAATTCGTAAGCTGGCCTGGCAGAAAGATCGTGATTCTAATTTGCGGCAACTGCAAACGGCCGACCGCAGAAATCAGACACAACTCGACCACTTACTTAGTCAAGCACTCCGTCGACTCTCGCACGAATCCTTTCATGCGTACCTAGAAAACTTTGTGTTCCCTCATAACTCGCATGACGTGCCGATTTGGCTCAACGAAGGCCTGGCCCAATTGTTTGAACATGGCCAGCTTGAAGATGAAATGTTTCGGATTGATCAGCCACCTGCCGAGTTTTTCCAACGCATTCAAAAATCACTCGACAGGGATCAGTTAAGTGTAGCCAAGTTGCTATTAGATGATCGCAATCAATTCTTGTTCTCCGAAGCATTGCATCACGAATCAACTCAGTACGATGCGGCCTGGGCCATGGTCTGGTATTTGATCTATCGCCATCAATTACTCGAAGGCGAGAAGTTGTCTGAACTGGTCCGAATCAATGAGCCTGAAATAAGCATCGAGCAGAAGTTATCCAACCTCACCGGCAAGACTCTTGCAGAATATGACGCCGCATGGAAAGAGTATTTGACCTTACTTGGCAGAAAAAACCGTTGATCGAGCCTTATTTACCCTGAGTACAATAAGGAGCAGAAAACGGTTCCTTATTGTACCTAAACCGGGTTTGGGTATAATAAGGAACGAATTCTTGATGGATTTTCCCCTCTATTTAGCGGTCTCTTTCGCTGGCTTCGCGGCCACTTTAATTTTTTCTTTAAGCAGTTCTTCGGTCATGCGTGCCAGTGATTTCATCGACGAGGCTGGTCCTTGAAAGCCAATGATGATTTCATCTAGATCGTGTTGTTGTGAGAGAATCTTGCCTTTCGCTACATCAAACTTGACTGTCGCTTTGCTCATGTGCGGCAGCAAATCGACTCGAACCGCAGGATCGTTGACAGGCGTGATGACTTGTGGAGTCACAGTAATGGTTGCGATACCATGGGCCACATCTAACAAGCGATATAGCTGTTTGATTTGAACCCGTTTACGTGAGCCATCGGCTTTCGTTGCCGAAATGTTATTTGTGGAATACCACTTCGTGCCGATCACAACCGGTTGATTGGGCAGTAGAATGGTCACTTGTTTGGTGACCGATGCGCCACCAGGGCCGATCTGTTCGCGGGCTATTAGTTTGCCATAACGGTTGATGGTACTGCGGGCCAATGGGATTCCCACTGTTTTCGTCGCTTCGGCAATGGCTGCACTAATCGCATCATCGGTACCGACGGTAGAACTGCCTGTCACTTCGATATGTTTATAGATATGGCCGGGCATAATGAAATCCTCTTATTGAATAATTTCAAGATCATCCCGAGCACATAGAATACATGTCGGAATCAGAAGTCGAGCCCACGTTTTATCTGAGCAAGACGTCTATCAACAGCTTAGACAAAGGCCCCCGATCACGCCAATGACTTTGTGCCTTTAGAACACCGCTAATCAAAAATATTGAGCAGAAAACTCTGCGGCGGGTAGCGGTTTAGAATAGAGGAAGCCCTGGAATATCTGGCAACCAATATCACATAAAAACCTCGCCTGTTCTTTATTTTCCACACCCTCGGC
>NVWB01000192.1 GCA_002733575.1 Blastopirellula sp.
AACTATGCCGTGATCGTACAATTGAGTAAGGAAATCAAACAAGGAGAACTATTCACCGACTTAGGAATTGAGTTTGAAGAACGCACTGAACCCGCTTCTGGTCAAAAACTAATGATCGCCGAAGACCCGTCTGCCCCTGGGTATGCAGTCATTAATGACAAAACTCTGATTATTGCCAATGCCGAAATGTTTAGTCCGTTATTCGCTGCGATGAAACTTGAAGAGAATCCGAATCGAGATGCGATTGCCAAGCAATACCAGGGGCACGATGTTCAAGCTTTCTTGCAAGTCGAACCGATTCGTGACTTGGCCAAAATGTCACTACAGCAATTGCATCTTCCGCCGATTGCCGGGTTAAGCAAAGTACCGGATGAACTCGATACGGTGACTTTACAGTTTAGCATTCTAAATAAAAACGAACTGTCGCTGGAACTCATCGGCAAAGATGAAAAAGCGGCCAAACACCTCAAGCAAATCATCGAGATCGGCTTAGACATGGCCGAACAAATGGCCATGAGGGAAATCTACAAAATGATCTATAGCGAAGATATTGTTGAACAAGCCTTGGGCAAATATCAATTGCGGGTCACAAAAAAAATGATTGAATCCTTGAAGCCAATTCAAGAAGGAAAAAATGTTTACATCACCCACTCTAACGATAACAAAGGTGGCCCGGTAGGCTCCATTGCTATGATCAGTACCTTGGTTGCGTTGGTGGTTCCAGCGCTCCGGCTATCGAGAGAAGAGGCAAGGATAGCGGCGTCAAAGAATAACTTAATGAAAATAGGAAACGCCGTTCATCAATACCACGATTATAACAAAGAGTTACCTAGTCAAGCCATTACTAACAAAGATGGCAAACCACTCTTGTCTTGGCGAGTTGCACTTTTGCCTTTTCTAAATGAATACGATTTATATAAACAGTTCAATTTAGATGAACCATGGGATAGCAAACATAATATCAAGCTTGTAAATCAAATGCCTGTTGTATTTCGAACTCCTTCGAGCGATGCAGATCCTAACCGGACTCAATACTTAGCACCCGTTGGCAATGGAACTATTTGGGAATTAGGGAAGCAATTGAAATTTCAAGATATTACGAAAGGCCTAAGAAGTACAATCATGGTTGTTGGAGTTAACGAGGCTGCTTCAGTAGTTTGGAGCAAGCCGGATGATCTGAATATTGATCATCCTAATTTTTCATCTAGCCTTAGTGATGCTGCTTCAGTTGGATATTTTTTAGCATTATTCTGCCATGGTGATGTAGACTTAATCCATAATGGAGGACGGGTTAAAGGGAACTTTTTAAGAAATCAGAAATAAGATGTTCGTAAATTTAGGTTGGTAGAGAAATGCCGGGTGCCACTGGCATCTTGCCAGTGTGAAGTGTGATTGGGTTTTGATTGAGAACTAGCAAGGGTGTTGGGTTCAAATCATTCCAGGCAAAAACTCCCTGCGTGCCTTACGTTTGTTTTGTAAATTGGACCAGAGTTTGGTTCCTATTTCCAACACAAAGCAGAAAGATATTTGATGTGGCACCCTGGCTTCAAACACCGGCAAACAAGCAACCACGGTCGATTTCTACCGGGGGGAAAGCTTGGATATTTCGTCGATGCAAAATGTGCGATTTGCCGAAATGACCGCGGTCATTTAATTGACCGATATTTGATTTCGGTCATCTCACAGGCAACCACAATTTCCACTTGCCATAAGTCGTTTGAGACCTTCAGTTACAACAACACCAAAAAACAACCCTTCATCAATCCACCATCAAAAGCGCTCTCAAAAAAACGACCACCGGTCATGTCGCCCGCACCAGAGGGGGTTTTCAAGAAAATTGACCTGCGGTCATGTCCCAAAAAACAACACCCAAACCAGCCCAGCGGAACCAGTATTCCCGCGATGCTGAAACCGAAAAATCATCACAACAATTCACTCAACCACCAGCAGGATGTTGAACCTATAAACGGCCTAAAATCATGTTTTGTTTTCACTTCGATTGCGTGCTAGATTTCCGAGGGATTTTTACTTGAAAAATGCTATCAACCCACGGCTCCAGATTCAACCTAATATCTCATCCACTCTGACGAATAACCATAAAGCAGACCGGTTCGCGCCGTTCATTGCGTGAAATATGGTGAACGGTTTACTATACTGGTTATTACCGCAGGCAGGCGTTGTTTTTCTGCGGAGTCATTTCTTTCAACCTTTCAATGGAATAATCGAATGAGCTTTTGGGACCACATGTTTGATAACGACTGGAAGCAGCGAGAAGATATTGAACAATTGCGTCGGAGTTCAAAAACTGCCTCCCGGCGTCAGCGAAGAGACGTCAGTGGTAACTCAAGTAAGCTTGAAAGCCTGGAGTCTCGGGTTGAAGAATTAGAAGCCGACTTGGGGCATACCGTTCTGCTACTCACTGGCACGCTGGAAATGCTCAAACAATCGGGCACCTGGGACTCTGATAAGTTTGCCCAACTGCTCCACGAAATCGACATGCGAGACGGAGTAGAAGACGGCCAAGCCTCTTTGAAAAAGCCGGAAGTTCCCGAATAAGGGCCGCCAGTGGAAGAACGGCCCAAGGGGCCAGAGTTTGATTTGAAGACCCGGCCTTCGAGGAGGCGGTAACGAGGTCATGTGGCAATTTGACTTACAATGTGAATATGGTATACTTGTATGGCAAATAGCCACTTTGTTATTTCGTGAGGAGTCAGCATGTCTACCAGTAAAAGTGATGCTCGGATTAATGTGCGGTTGTCGAGCGATTTGAAGCAGACTATAGAAGAAGCAGCGGTTGCTTTGGGGCAGACAGTCAGTGAGTTCACGATCTCAACGGTGATACGCGAAGCACGTCAGGTTTTGCAAGATGCTCAGGTCACTAAGCTGTCGAGCCGAGATCGAGATGCGTTTTTGGCCGCATTGGATGATACTACTACTAAACCCAATGAGGCTTTAAAAGCGGCCGCTCGTCGTTATAAAAAGCGAGCAGTCTGAGATGGCCAACGCAACTTGGGTGATTGAACCATTCGATAAGCGGCAACATGATCGCGCGGGCTTTGATTGTGGTCTTCCTGTTTTAAATGACTGGCTATTAAGGAAGGTAAGCCAGTTTGCAAAAAAAGACATTGCCCGAACCTATGTACTGGTTGATCAAGACCAATCAGTCGTCAAAGGCTATTATGCACTGTCCAATCACACGGTTATCTATGATGCTTTAGCTGACGATCAAGCCAAAGGCTTGCCACAGATTGATATCCCAGTGGTCCTGATAGGGAGACTGGCAGTAGATCAATCAGTGCAAGGTCAAAACCTTGGGGAATTTTTACTCTTAGATGCCTTGAAGCGATCAGAGTATTTGTCCGAAAGTATTGGAATTCGAGCAGTGGAAGTTGATGCCATCAACAACCAGTCAAAACGATTCTATTTAAAATATGGCTTTCTTCCGTTAAAAGACCATCCATATCATCTCTACCTGTCTATGAATGTTATTCGTAAGTTAAAATTGTAATAGACTGCTTAGTCGCAGCCTTGCTCTGAAAATTTTAAATCTAACATGAAGCCTCTTGCGGCTGCGCCGCCCAGTTTGCGAGCAAACTGGGCTACCCTTTTTCATTGATTTTGACCAGGGACAAGACCTGATTGGAATCATTGGGTATAATCAATTGCATGAACCCATCTGATTTGAAAACTCGTGAGCCTTTGACTGATTCGCCTTGGTTTTGGCTTTATTTATTTGCCACGTTTGCGATTATAACGATGGTGTTTATTGGGCCGAAGTATCAGCGCCGGCAGTCAGATATCGAAAATCAGCATCATGCGCGGCAAGCTGCCAACATGATTCAAATGGGTCAGCAGCCAGCGGTGATTGTGGCTGATCAAGACACAACCATAATTGGGTTTGAAGCATTGTATGCCGTGTTAGGTGTGTTGCTGGCAGTTGGCTGGTTTCGTTTGTGGTACACCCGATTTCGTATAACCGGTGCGGATGTTTCCTCTTCCCCACCTAGCACGGAGTAAGCAGCATGGTTTGGATTTTCGAGCAGCAGATGACCGTGTTGATGACCGCTACCATTGGCGTAGTAGCTCTTGGAATCGCCCTGTTTCAGACTGGCCGAACTTCGTTTCTGTGGCTTCTTGGTGGCTGGATTGCATTGATGACCGTTTGGTTTGGTGTGGAACTGGTGGTGGTGACCGAACGCGAAGTCATTGAACGGATTGTTTACCAGTTTGCCGCGGATATTCGGGCCAATGATGTCGACGGAGTGCTGGAACATATTTCGAAAAGTTCGCCAGAGAAGAGACAATTTATTGCAGGAAAATTGGCGACCTACGAGATTGATTCAGTCAGTGTCAAACGGAACTTAGAGATTACATTTATTCCTAATTACGAGCCACCTGTGGCTAAAGCAGGGTTGAATGTAGTGTTCACCGGACACCGAAGATCGGACGGGGCTCGTGGTAATAATGTGCCCACGTATCTTTCTCTTTCATTTAGAAAAGAAGACGATGGCAAGTGGCGAGTTTACGATTTTGTCACCTACAAACCGCAAGGTGAACAAGCGGGGGAACTTGAACTTCCAAGGTGAACAAGCGGGCGAGCTTGAAAATTCCATAAGTATTTTCTGATGCAATGTGCATCTCAATGCACTACCGTGGGGGGGGTGTAAAATTAGTCCAAAACAATGCCTTCTTCAGTACAGGATGGATCAAACTGAAAGATGGGTGAATAATATCACACTTCATGGCTGTTTTTAGGATAAATTACAAATAAACACTTGGAAATGATTTCATTTATGATTATCATGTATCACTTCCTACCAAATACGCAAACACACCTCAGATCCTCGCCTTCGATAGCGATTATAGCACTTAAGTAATGCCCGCTGGTGCTGTTTCAACAAGATATCCTGTGGTGTCCTTGAGCCTGACTATAAAGTATGCCCGCCTGATGCCCCTGGCGGGATCTGCTGCCCTTTCATACTTGTAGTCAGGCTCATTTAATGCGCACGCAGGATTGGGGTCTCTGAAATTGCGTGTTGACTGATTATCATAAAGTATTCTGTTTCATTCACTTGGCTCTCTTTTTGAACTTCAGAACCATGATCTTATTTCGGTCTCTAATTCCTTGTATTTGCTTCAGCTTGGTCACCCACGGTCAGTGGGCCAGTGGTCAAGAGACGCCTGTGAAACCCCAGGTCTCTGGTGATTCTGTCATTCGAGCAAAGTCAGGAAATTCTGAGATTGTGATCAAAACCACATCACGCTTGGCGGGTGCCATAGATTCGTTGACTTGGAACGGCAAGCAGTTTATCGATAGCCACGATCATGGCCGCCAGTTGCAATCGGCCTCGAACTTTGATGTGGGCAGCAAATTTGTAGCTGAAACATTCAATCCAACCGAAGCAGGTTCACGTTTTGATGCCATTGGGGCGGCAACTACCAGCAAGCTGTTAGAGCTTAAGGCAAAGGACAATGTACTGGTCACCAAGTCTCAGATGGCGTTTTGGCTCAAACCAGGCGAGAAGTCGAATAACACACTGGCCAAGAATACCACAACTCTCTCTAACCACTTACTCACCAAGCGTGTAGAAATTGGAGTGCTCGGATCGGAGAACTTAATAAGCTACGACGTGACGTTCACCGTACCAGCAGGTGAAAAGCATCATTACGCACAGTTTGAAATGGTCACTGGCTATATGCCGGCTGAGTTCAGTTCATTCTATACCTATGATGCAAAGACTCAGCAGTTTCAAAAACTAAGCATAGGGCCAGGCGAACAACGAAAGCCAGTCGTTCTATCAACGGAAAATGGCTCACACGCCATGGGCATCTATAGCCCTGACCTGCCTGCCCCCAACTTTGAGCACGCCGGCTATGGCCGATTTTCGTTCAAATATGCCAAGGTAGTGAAGTGGAATAGTGTCTATCGGATTCGTGATCACCAATCAGGAATCGAGCCAGGTGAATACACTTTCCGCAATTATGTCACTGTGGGCAGTCTAGAAGATGTACGCAAAGCCATGATCCTGCTGCATCAACATTTCTCTGAACAATAATGGCATCCAATTGTGAAGAAATTGTCGTTTTGACAATTTTACCACCTACGATATTGTAAATTTGTACACTAGATGTCCACTGACAGCATTTACAGTCATACGACGCAAGTTGTTTCTGTATAACAACTTGCGGGTAATCTCATAAATTGCACACCTATTTGGCACGCGAGATGCAATAATCCTCTAGTAATGAAAGTTATTCAGATGGATTTTTCCTAGCAAACAAAGGAGTGTGCCATGTTGGTGCTAACACGTAAACAACAAGAACAAATTCGTATCGGTGATAACATCACCTTGACCATTTTGAAGGTCAAAGGCAAATCAATTCGTATTGGGATCGATGCCCCCAAAGACATACGTGTTGTACGAGGCGAGTTGATCGATACCGTAAAGACTGCGGCATCAGGAGATGGAACAACGTCTTCGGTAGTCAAACGAGTGGCATCTCATCTCGATATCAATGAGAAACTCAATCGCATTGATACGAAGACATCTGACACGAAGATTGAACCACCGAAAGCTAGTCAAGCTGTGAACACCGCGTCGGCTCCGCAAACTATGTCAGATTACCAAGTCTTGTCGTTTCGTCTGCCTGCGCAAGAACAAGTTTCAGAATCTCCCGGATTTACGGAAAACCGTATCAAGACAATGCAAGACTTTATGGCCAAAAGATGATAGACTGAGGTTTCTCATCTTCAATAGGATTCAATTTTATTTGGAAAGGGAATTCCATGGGCCACCATTTTGCACGGCTTCTCTCGGTTGGTAAATGGCTCGTTGGGCATCCGATGCTGGATAACCATACATCTGTTGATGTCCAGCAGGGAGTGTATAACCCGACTGGTCAAGCTGGTTTTGGTATCGCAGGTTCTGTTGCTGAAATTGTATCTGTTCGTGTTGTCTCGCGGCGATATACTCCTGACGTAATTCACCGGCGTGCTCTAATAGAATCCGTCGGACTTCCAGAACACTACGCGGATGTCGATGAATGTTACTATGGTCTGAGGTAACAATTCGTTCCGACTTCGCCTCGTCGAGTCGCGCACTCTCGTAGCCAACCACTCCGTCACTGTTGCCAGAGAACCAACCGAACCAGCTATCTTGATCAACGATGCCGATCACCGTATGGTAATCAACCCAGGGGGCCTTGGGAGCTTCGAGAATCTTGGCAAGCATTGGCGAGTCTGGTGCAAGTGAATCGACACTGGTGTTGATCTTCAATAGATCGGTATCTTGAAAATAGCCTGGATTATCTTCTAACAATCGCTGCTTACGACCCACGAAAAAATCGGGAAGCGTAATGAAACTTCTTCCTAGCCAACGTGTAGTTCCATTAGCATACTCCGAGCCACGATGGGGAGTGCCGAGAGTTACTACTTTACGGATCGAACCACTGGGTTTAAAGAATAACGTATCTAGCAACCCCTGTTTGTCTTCAGGGGTTCCTTGTAACTCTCGGGGGTCTCGATCACTGACTAGATTCCAAAAATCATTCTCGCTTTCAATCGTTTGCATCCGCGAGAGTAATCCGCCCATGCTGTGGCCTACTAACACCATTTGATCAAGCGCCATCGCTTGGTTCATCGGGTCTAGGTCTTGCTGGAGAGTATCAAGGTCTTTGCGTAAACGATTGGCGCTAATCCAAAACGGTTCGCCGGTTGGATACAAGTAGAACCAGAACTGATAGTTCTTTTGAATCTCAGGCTGAGCTCTCAAGTCATTAAACATTTCAAGCCAAGTTGCCGGGCTGGACCACAGCCCGTGAACCATGACTACGGGTATCTTCTTAGGATCATAGGGTTCCAGCATATACATCCCCTTGATGCCTTCCTCGCTACCAGGGTTGAATAATCCCAGAGTTGCCAATGCCATGCTGTCGACTTTATTCGCTCCACCCCAGTAATAGGCAAGGGGCGTACTAATATCAGATTCAAGCGGAACCATTTTTCCAGCAACTTCGAGTTCCGTTATTTCTAAAGGATCATAGAGCTCAATTTTACAGATATGCACTGGATTGCAATCGGCACCAATTTTTTGATTCTCTTGCGAGACATGGAGGAATGCAGTCATCGGATAGGTTAAGTTGGGCGGAAAGTATTTTTGACGTATTGGATCATCTAACTGATCTTTGCATTTAGCGATTAACGGAACGCCTAATCCATAGGTTCGATGTTGGTTTTTTAAGCCTTTGACGGAAAAATCGGAAGCGAATTCAAACTCTTCAAAATCTTCCGTACTCCAATTGCCGTTCATCGTGAACTCGATTTGAAAATCATGATGAGGCGTTGAAATCCGATAGGTGGAACCTGGTTTGAGTTTGCCTTGAGAACTCACGATGCGTAGTGCGCCTTCAAGCGAGCCATTGTACAGATCGCAAGCTTGACGGAACTGGGGGTCATACGATTCACCCTCATTGGCAAAGCGTTCGTCAAACAAATAGTAATAAGCATGCGCCGCACTACTGGCGTAGAGCTCTAAGGCCGAGGCCTTTTGTTGCATGGCGTCGGCGCGTTTGGCGGCAACATAGGCGAGCTCGGAAAACGCATAGATTTTCTCAGCATCCGGATCTAACGCGATTTCTTCGGCTAAGCCAGCTAAAGCCAGGCGATGATTTCCCTTGGCATGCTTGTCGAGATCATATTGTCTTAATAGTTGCGTGGTTCGCTCAGTCGCCTTAGGCCCTTTGTTGGAAAGCAACTGTAGAGGGCCAGCCAGTGGATTACTGGGCGATTTTCTTACGGTGATCCACTTATTCCCTGCGCAACCTGATATCAGGAAGAGAGAAAGTAGAATGATGCTACAAACCGATAAACGAGATCGATTAGTGGGATAACAATTCATAGTCGTTTTATTAGTCTGTTATGTAAGATATCGTTGGAATTTACTAAAATTAGAGTCCCCGGCACTAGACGCGCGAGAGAAATCCTGGGGACAATAGCTAATTAGTAAACCAGAGGTCAATGTGACTTGGATTGATTTCAATCATAGATAAACATATTCTGATGAATTTAGTGATAGCGTAGGAGTGACAGCATGTTGAAGGCGTTTCGTGTTTGGGTTGGATTGGTTGGATTGGTTGTTTTGACTGTGGTTTCAACAGTTGCGGTTTCAACAGCAGTGGCCGCTCCGCCGAATGTGGTGATGATTATCTCTGATGATCAGGCCTGGGGTGATTACAGCTTCATGGGCCATGAGAACATCGAAACCCCACATCTCGACAAGTTAGCAAAGCAGTCATTAACATTCCGTCGTGGCTATGTGCCTGACAGTTTGTGTCGTCCATCTTTGACCACCATGATCTCTGGGCTGTATCCACATCAGCATGGAGTTGTGGGCAACGATCCACCAGCGCCAGCCGAATTAGCTGGAAAAACGAAAAAGCAACAGCGATCAGATCCTCGCTATTTGCAACAACGGATTGATTACCTCAAGCATATTGATACTGCACCAAAACTGGCTGAGATCTTGCACGATGAGCTTGGCTACTTATCACATCAATCAGGCAAGTGGTGGGAAGGCCATTACAGCCGTGGTGGTTTCACCCATGGAATGACTCATGGAGATCGTCGTCGAGGCGGTCGACATGGAGACGATGGCTTGAAGATTGGTCGAAATGGATTGCAGCCTGTGTTTGACTTTATCGAAATGGCACAAGAAAAAGATAAGCCGTTCTTCGTTTACTACGCACCCTTCATGCCCCACACACCCCATACGCCACCCAAGCGATTGCTAGATAAATACAAAGACCAAACGCCTCATTTGCCTTATGCAAAATACTGGGCCATGTGTGATTGGTTTGATGAAACTTGTGGCGAACTGCTAGATTACTTGGACGAGAAAAAACTGACCGATAATACGATTGTGCTTTACGTGTGCGACAATGGTTGGATTAATCTGCCGAATCGAAGTGCTTACGCCGAACGCTCGAAGCGTTCACAATACGATGGCGGCACACGCACACCGATTATGGTCCGTTGGCCAGGTCACATGCAACCCAAAATGGATAACACGCATTTGGCAAGCTCCATCGACTTGGTGCCAACGGTCTTAGCGGCACTGGGAATCAAACAAGATAAACGCATGGATGGCATCAACTTGCTTGATCCCAAAGCAGTCGAAGCCCGTGACACGATCTATGGAGAAATCCTAGAACACGACATTCAACACATGACCGATCCCATCGCCAGCTTGAAATATCGTTGGGCGATTGAAAATCAGTGGAAACTAATTTTGCCCCATCATGCCCGAGTTCCAGACGACAAAGTGGAATTGTTTGACATCGTCAACGATCCACACGAAACCAAAAACTTGGCAGCCGCCCATGCCGATGTGGTCAAGCGACTCACCAAAAAAATTAACACATGGTGGGCAGTCGATTGATTTTAAAGCGTAGTACGAAGTCGCACTTAGTGCCCTATAAGGAATAATTGCATTGAGTGACATGCCCGCAGCTTTAGGAGGTTCACCGGTCTTTCCCACTGGACCTCCCGCTTGGCCGATGGAAGAACCAGCGGTACGTGAAGCATTGTTGCAATCGTATCAAGATGGCAGTTGGGGCAAGTACCATGGCCAGCAGGTTGATCAACTCGAAAGCAAACTAGCCGAATATCATGGCGTAAGTTCTGCCGCGACTTGTGCATCTGGAACCATCGCGGTTGAGATCGCCCTGCGAGCATTGAATCTACCAGAACAGTGCGAAGTCATCTTGGCCGCTTATGACTTCGCTGGCAACTTTCGGGCAATTCAAGCAATAGGTGCCCGGCCTGTTTTGGTCGATATCGATCCAACCACTTGGTGTATCGATTTAAATCAGCTTGAACAGGCGATCAACAGTTCCACAAAAGCAGTGATAGTTTCTCACTTGCATGGCGGGCTGGCCAACATGCCGGGCATCATGCAATTGGCAGCAAAGCACGGTTTGAAAGTTGTTGAAGACGCGTGCCAAGTTCCTGGTGCAATGCTTGATGGAAAGAAAGCTGGCACCACAGGTGACGTTGGCGTCTTTAGTTTCGGCGGCAGCAAGCTACTAACCGCTGGGCGTGGCGGGGCCGTGATTACCGATGCTGCCGATGTTGCCCAAAGAATCAAGGTCGTATGTGAACGAGGCAATCATGCCTATCCGCTGAGTGAACTTCAGGCAGCCGTGTTAAATCCTCAGCTTGAGACTTTGGATGAGCGTAATAAACAAAGAAATCTTTCGGTCGATCTACTAAGGACTCAGTTGGATGAGGTTTGTGAACTGAAGCCCATCGCCAAAGCAAACGATTCATCTTCTACTACGTTCTACAAATTTGCTTGGCTGCTTGACTCAGAGTGCGGTATTGATCGAGCGAAACTGTGTGACTGGCTCAGAGCCGAAGGTGTGGCCATTGATCCTGGCTTTCGGGGTTTTGCCAAACGACCAGACAAATGGTGCCGTAAAGTGGGCGATTTAAGATATAGCAGAGCGGCTGCAGAGAAAACTGTTTTGCTACATCATCCAGTACTACTGCAAGACGAAGAGACGATTGGCAAGGTTGCCATCGCTATCAAGAGAGTCATCAGTCATTTGATGAAAAAGTAAGGCAAGAAAAAAAGAATGACTCGATTGTATTGTCGAGCCATTCCCTTTTCATCAAGTTGAGAGAGCATCCCATTAGCGAGCGCTCCTGGGAACATAATCAACCATCTCAGAAGTTCCCAGGCCAATGGCCGAGGGGACTGTCACAGCGACTGAATGGGTTTCAGTCTCTACAAAGTCATTGACCGTTTGTTCGATTTCTCCGCGTAGGATTCTTACCTCTGGCGGAGCTTCGATACCAAGAGTCACTCGGTTTCCTGAAACTCGATTGATGACGATTTCGATATTATCGCCAATGCGTATTCTCTCTCCAAGTTTTCTACTAAGTACTAACATCTTTTTAATTCCTCCTTGATGGAATAAGTGATCATCTGTGACCATAAACGCGAAAAATAGAGTTAAAACATTTAACTAATTTCGCCATCCTTTTAACAGCCGGAGCCTCTTATATGTTCGCTATAAGACCGCCTGTCTTTAGATATAGACAAGCAAAGATGGGGCCAAGTTTCCATAAAAGATAAGAAGATGCCAATGCGTTATCGTAAGGTGTGTGGCAGTAAGGTGTTGCGCATTGTAAAATAATTTTAAATTGCGATGAATTAACTAAAGCCAGGAGTTCGGTTTACCGACATAACGTCTCAATGTGAGACCGAATTATTATTCTGAGATGAACATTCGAGAATTTCAGCGTCCCCAGGTGTTGTCAGCACTCGGTTTGTGTCCTAGCTCACACAATGAAGATGCAACGTGTCGACTTGCTTTGCGGTTTCATGGAAAGTCGATACCAGGGCCAGCCAATCGCCAGATTGAGCCCAATCTCGTTGTTTGGCCTGCTCATCGATTTCTTCCAGCAATTGAACCACTGAAACAATCTGAGGTGAGAAAACCGGCACAATTCCGTAACTTAGGCTCAGTTGTCGATAAGTGGCAGGGTTATTGGTAACCGCATAAATGGGCACAGGCAAATGATACCGGGCCATGGCTCTGGCAGTTCGACCTGATTCTGTGAAGGCAACCACTGCCTTGGCTTTCATGTGTAGCACAGCCGCAGCCGCCGCATCTGCCACTGCTTCTTGATTGCCCCAATGGTTATCAGAGAACTCTTCCGGTTTCCAAACCGGCATAGAGCTTTCAGTTTGTTCGGCCACTTGGCGTATGACTCGGACAACCGCTTCAGGGTGCTTGCCCACTGCGGTTTCGTTCGAGAGCATGATGGCGTCGCTGCCATCGAGAATTGCGTTAGCAACATCCGAAACTTCGGCTCGCGTTGGGATCGAAGTTTCGACCATTGAATCCAAAACTTGGGTTGCAGTGATCACTGGCTTTGCCGCAAGCCGACACCGCTTAATTAAATCTTTTTGCAATAACGGAACACGTGCAAAATCGGTTTCCAGCCCCAGGTCACCGCGAGCCACCATTATCCCATCGCTGGCTTCGATAATAGCATCGATATTTTCAATGGCCTCAGGTCGTTCGATTTTAGAGATGACTTGCGCCGAGCAATTGGCGTCAAGTAACGCTTGTTTGACTTCGAGAATCTCCGTACTTTCACGTACAAACGAAAGGGCCACATACTCAACTTGATTTTCGATTCCCCACTGTAAATCTTGCCAATCTTTCTCGGTTACCGAAGGGGTTGATAAGGCAACGCCTGGTAGATTAAGCCCTTTGCGGACTTCAACTTTTCCGCCACGTGTGACTTTGGCTACTAGATGATCTTGGTAAATTTCCTCTACCGTTAATGCCACGCGTCCATCGTTGATTAAAAGTTGATCAGCAACTTGAACATCGTTGAGCAGCATTTCGTAGTTGGTCGAAAGATCGTATTTATTGTTTTCCGCTTCCTCTCCATTCCAAAATTGATCCGTCGTTAGTCGAATGACTTGTCCTTCTTCAATTTCGCTGACCTGTGGCCCGACATGGGAAAGCCGAATCTTTGGTCCACATAGATCTTGCAACAGGGCAAGTGGCCGGTCCATTGAAGCGGCCACCTGACGTGCAAGGTCAGCAGTTTTCGTTGCCCACTCGTAGTTAGAGTGCGAGAAGTTCAAGCGAAAAACCGAGGCTCCCTGGGCAAGCAGGCTTTCTATTGCGCTGCGGCTTTCAGTGGCAGGCCCCAATGTACAAACAATTTTTGTATGAAAATGATTGGCAATGGAATTGTCTGCAATTGAAATTTGTTTCGCGTCTTGTAATTGAACCGTCATTGAAATCGCCTAATTGTTGTCTACAGTTATTATTTTCGCTGTTTTGCTATCTAAACAATAGCTCGTATTTCCAGGGTAAACGCTGAAATATCCCTGAAATAATGACTCTATATAGGCATAAATACGATGGATACTGTGCCGTTTTCTACTGATCGGGAAACTAGAAATCGATCATTTGCTGGAATGTAGTACAATATAGTGGTGCTGAGTTCTATTTTTATGTATGATCAAATGCCTGGACGTTACCCTACTCAGGATGTATAGGTTATTGGGTTTATAATGGATAAAGTAGTTTATTTGTGTGGTGTGCCCTATCGCGAGATCTCAGGGGCCACTCAGCTCTGTTTGACAACACATGCAGTAGATGTGCGATGGGGGTTTCACTATTTAGAAGTGAAAGATACCGGTCAAATTGATGATTTAATCACCGCAATGCAGGAGAAGTTTGGGCTGAAATGCCGTTTGGCTCACCCTGAGCCCATCAATTCGTTTGCCCCTTCTCGCACTGAAGCTCCTGGCACAGTCCACGCATTTCTTTTGGAAGTGCTAGAAGATGACGAAAATCATAAGAACGAATACCGCCGCAAATGGTGTTTTCCAGTGGAAGCCAAGCTCCGTATTCGCCGAAAGCCAGTCCAATGGCTGGTCGATGATGCGATGTCCAAGCTGTCTTGACCGACCATAACTGCATTGAGTGATTTAAGATCTAGTTTTTTCTGACCTAGAAAGTCTCTATACTTGGGTGAAACAAGTTACTTGTTCGATATCCCTAAGGAGCACCCATGAAGCGAATCGCTTGGAACTGTGCAATCTTCGTTTTACTATCATGCGTTGGCAGTACTTGCCTTGCTGAAGATCAGCCGCAAAAGTCAGATGAAACTTCGACACAGAAATTACAGCAGGCGGTTGCAGCCGCTTCTAAAGCGGCCGCTTTGGGGAAAAGCAAGGAGGCAGTGAAGTGGGCCAGCGCCGGGATAAAAATATCGCCAGAGAACGCCGATCTCTATTACTTGCGAGGCCGAGAGCATTTTCGCATCGGCAAGTTCAAAGAATCAGTTACCGATTTTGATCAATACGTCAAACTGCAACCTAATCAAGTATCACGCCAATGGGAGCGGGGGATATCTTGTTACTATGCCAAGCAGTACCAAGCCGGCGCCGATCAATTCAAGCTGTATCAAACGTATCATGATAACGATGTTGAAAACTCCGTCTGGCGTTATCTGTGTGTGGCCAGAGCCCAAAGTGTGGAAGAGGCCCGCAAAACCATCTTGCCAATCAAAAACGACCGTCGTATTCCCATGATGACAATTCTGGCCATGTATCGAGGCGATGCCACACCGGAAGATGTGCTAAAAGAAATCGAACAAGGCGAACCGACCGCTGCGGAAAAAATGGGGCGGAAGTTCTATGCCGACCTATATCTGGGTCTCTATTTTGAAGCCAACGCCCAACCCAAGAAAGCCCAACCACACATTGCAGCTGCCGCAGACAAACAAATCCCCATCAAGGCCCAAGGCCGCATCAACACCTACATGTGGGACGTGGCCAGAGTGCATCATGAGCGTTTGCAAAGTGAAGCGAAGAAGCCCAGCAAGTAAGCAGCAGCTTAATACTTCAAGCCTATTACCGAGTTTTATGGCCCTGCAATCAGTTTCGCCTCAGCCTTCACAGCGTGTTGATTTAATTGGCTCGGATTGTGGGGGCTCTCATCCTCTTGGGTTGCTGTGTAGAATAATTGTCCTTAATACTATATTTCAAGCTACAGTAGGTCAGGCTGTGCCTGACGTTGAAGTAGTATTGGTTTTGCAATTCATGTCAGGCACAGCCTGACCTACAATCAGTTCAACACTACACTAAAATTTCAGCAGGAATTGGCGGATTATGGCAACCAAAGGCTATCTCGGAATTGATGTCGGCACGCAAGGACTCTCAGTTATTTTCACCGATGAAGCTTTGGCTGTTCTGGCCGTAGGTGAAGGCTCCTACGAGATGATCCCCGGCCTGGCCCAAGAGTGCTACGAACAGTTGCCGACCGATTGGATTGACGCCCTGCGTGATGCGATGAACAACATGCGGCAAAACCTGACTGCCGATCATGCGGAAATCGAAGTGCTATCAGTGGGCATCTCAGGTCAAATGCACGGAGAAGTATTGGCCGATGCAGATGGCAACTCGCTAGGCCCCGCCAGACTTTGGTGTGATAGTAGAAACGAAGCTGAAGGGCATGAACTGACCGAACTCTTCGGCGCCAAAATGCCCAAACGGGCCACTGCAACTCGTTGGCTGTGGACGATTCGGAATCAAAACGAAAATGCCAAACAAGCCAAACATATGACCACGCCAGCCGGTTGGGTCAGTTACTGTTTGACCGGCCAGTGGACACTCGGCATTGGCGACGCTGCTGGCATGTTTCCGATTGACCAAGCCACACTCAACTACAACACCGTGTTGCTTGAAAAATTCAACGCTTTGACTGGTGATGATTCACTTACACCTCTTGATCAACTACTGCCTGCCGTGCGAGCCGCTGGTGAAGATGCTGGAACGCTGAATTCAACCGGAGCCGAACTGCTGGGTCTGCCTGTCGGTATTCCAGTTGCGCCAGCCGAAGGAGATCAACCGGCCGCATTAGCTGGCTCGTTGATTGGCGAAGCCGGCATGGTCTCCGTCAGTTTTGGAACTTCGGTTTGTGCCAACTCCGTCGGAGATCGACCTTTTAGCGGCGTCAGCAATGCGGTTGATCATTTTTGTGCCCCAGACGGCAAACCGATCAATATGGTCTGGCTACGCAATGGCACGACATTTATGAATAGCGTGGTCGAGATGTTTGGCGCTGCCATTGGCGGAGATCGTGGTGCCGGTTTTGCAGCAGTCATGCCGAAATTGTTAGAAGCCAAACCAGACTGCGGCGGGCTGTTGGCACTTCCGTTTATGGATGACGAACCGGGGCTAAATGTCAGCCAAGGGGGAACCGCCATGATCGTAGGGCTAAACGCAGATAACGCAACACCAGGCAATACAGTCAAAGCGGCTCTGTTATCGACGATGTTCAACTTGAAACTGGGTAGCGAAGTGCTCGATTCGCAAGGGTTCCCACGAACCGAATTAGTACTGACCGGTGGACTAACCAAAACACCAGAACTCGCACAAGTTCTGGCCGATGTGTTTAATACCAGTGTCACGCTGCTTGATAGTGCCGAAGAAGGAACTGCCTGGGGTGCCGCACTCATGGCCAAGTTCCGTACTGCAAAAATCAACGGTGCCGATCAAGATTGGGCCAGCTTCTTAGCCGAACATGCTGCTGGTACTTCCAAAAAATACGAGCCACAAGCTTCCGCAGTTCAAGACTATGAGTCGCTTTACCAACGCTATAAACGGTTGATGAAAGTTCAACCTGCCATTCATGAATCGATTGGATAACGGATTATTGATCCGCTAATTTTGCTGCCAATAGGTTCAGGAAGAGACCAACATCGGTCACGATTCCCGTTGACTCGATGCTTCCTCGATCCGCCAGTTTGGTGACCACTGCGGGGGAAATGTCTACGCATACCAGGCGGACGCCTGCCGGGGTCATGTTGCCGGTTCCAATCGCATGCAGCATCGATGACAACATGAGAATAAGATCAGCACCTTGTATGGCCTGGGCATAAGCTGCTTGGGCTTTCTCCAAATCCATGATCGTATCGGGCAAAGGGCCATCATCTCGGATAGAGCCTGCCAGCACGTAATCAACCTGATTTTTTACGCATGCGAACATGACACCATCGGTAACAATCCCCTGCTCCACGGCAGCTTGGATGCTTCCGGCAGCGCGTACTTGATTGATGGCTTTGATATGGTGTTGATGCCCGCCAGGTTTTCCGACTCCATGTGCCAGATCAATTCCTAGCGAAGTGCCGTACAAGTTCATCTCAATATCATGGGTCGGCAGTGCGTTGCCTGTCAGTAAGGAATCAACATATCCCAGTCGAATAATTTCCGCTAAATAAGGGCCTCCGCCGGTGTGAATTACCACAGGGCCTGCAACAAACACGATTCGGCCCTTTTGCTCCCGAATTCTCCGCATCTCCCAAGCTAGTTCCTCAACGGCCAGTTCCACTCTGCGTTCACTCGACACGCCGGAACTCATGAAAGCGAACTCGTTGTCGGTTTGCTTCACACGGGGTCGTTTTACTCGCACACCTTCTGTGCCACAAACAACTTGATTGCCTACTTTTAAATCTCGAATTAACACACATCGTAGCAACTCAGCTTCCCGTGCAGCATCGTAAACAATCACGGCGTCCATTCGTTGTTTACAGACACGCAACCAATGGCCATTCACACGAACATTTGTCGGATAAATACTGGTTGAATAAAAAGATTGTGGTGCAACACCAGTCTGAGTAACTGACACAAGATCAGCATCAACCGCATCAGCAGAGCCCGTCACGCCAAGCGGATTGAGTAGATCAGATATCTGGCTGAGGCATTCATTTTTTGGAGCTGTGACATTAAGTTTTATCGAAGAAGGTTGATCGTGCCGCTGGCCGACCGTGAACTGTTCAATCTGAAATGTTCCGCCATTCTCGGTAATCACATCAAAAACTTGGTTCATCATTCCACTATCAAGCAAATGTCCTTCTGCTTGAAAAGATCTCTGACAAATTTGCGATTCAACATTAGACAGTTCAGACAACACTCCATCCTGATTTCCATATAAACAAAGACACTTGGCCGCTCCGCCTGCCAACATGAATTCAGACAATGGAGTTGTGATGACTTGATATCCCCACTGGCTTAGTTTTTGTTGAAGTTGTGGTGAAGCATGGTTCGAAACAATCGTGTCATCTACATAAACAGCATTACACGCGAACTGCATAGCATCTTGCTCACTCACTTCAATCCGGTTTTCACTCGAAACACGCTGCTCGATTTCCATCACCGATCGCTGATCAAAGGCAGGCGGATAATAGACCACACGTCCGCCAGGCAATGCGAGCAAGCAAGTATCAAGATGGTAAAATCGTTGATCGACAAGCCGCAAAGGAATGACTTCGATCTTAAGATTTTCACTGAGCGACCGATAGCATTCCAGCGAACTACGAATGCCATATCCGGCCCAGAGCCAAGAAGGTTGGTTGCCCTCGCTTGTCGCTAATAGGGTATCGCCTTCTCCTTCAAACGTATCCTCGCCATCCAGTTCAACAATCTCATATCCGGCCTGATTGAACCACTCGGTAAACAGTGGTGCTTCAGGCATTCGTTGTGAAAATCGAAATCGGCTGGGAACAAACTGGTTGTTGATCACCAGACCTGCATTGGCAACAAAGCACATATCCGGCAGTGCGGTTGCTCCTTCGATTACTTTCACCGATGTCAGATTCGAGAGAATCTCGTGCAGTCGGTTCCATTGCTGCTGGGCGATAACATTATCGGCAAAACCAATCTGACCCTGCATCCAGGGATTAATCTCATACTGCACACCAAAGTGTGTTGGTTTGCACATGACAATGTGCGGCTTATCAATATCCATTTTCGCTCTCCTAGAAAAACCATTGAGAAACGAAGACCAATATTGATTATAGACATAGTTTGCCTGAGGGCAACTCATTAAAGATCAGCGCATAAAATAAGCATCCAAGTTTACCGAGGATGCTTATGGCATTGTGAAATAGGTTATCAAGGCAGAAGTTAGAATTCTACGTTGATTGAACTCCTGATTATATCTGACGAGGCTTTAAGCCCGATGATGGTCTCCGCCTTGTCACCAGCATCGACCTTAACCGTATAGGTTCCCTTGGCAAAAACTTTAGGGCGATACGAAGTCCCTTTCACTCGCAAGGTGTAAACCGTCTCACCAGTGGCTTCGCTGATCACTTGAACCACTGGATCAGGGTGATCGGGAAAATTAAGCATTGGCAAGTAAGCGACCGCTTTGCGAGAATAATTGTCTTCTTGTTTCACGGTCACAGGCCAACCAGGAAACTGTTTGTGATTTGGGTTGGTCACGTCTGACTGACGAGGCCAGCATTCGAACTTGATGGTTCGCTTGTTTTTGTCAAAGCGAATAATTCCATGCCCGGCAGCTCCTTTGTCTTTCGGGCCGTACTTCTCGCGTTCATGATCTGGGTTCGCATAAGCGTATGCGGTTATTTTGTTGCCTAATCCATCAAAGTATTGACCGGTATGCGGCAACGCATCGCTCACTGGATTGACGCCTTTTTCTAGCGGGTACCAGATGCGTGGGTAGTAATTCACAATCGAAGGAACACAAAACGAGTAACCAGAGTCATTCCAATCGTCGATGCCATGATGAAATACCGTGGCCAGATGCTGATCGCCAGCGATCATCACGGCAAACGATTTGCGAATTTCAGCCAATGCTTTATTACGACCAGTCTGTGGCCATCCGTTGGAATCGAGATCGGCCAACAATCGCTGACCATGATGAATATGGGCACCGCCTGCAAAAATGGTTTGAGAAAGAACCGCTTTCATTTCGGCACCTTCCCAGTCTTTGCCCCAAGCATTGAGGAATTTTAATTGGCGTTCGCCTAGTAATTGAGCTTCTGGAACGTCCACTGCTTTACGGTCGTACTTGGGATCATTTATATGATCAGGTCGTGGACCCATTTTGGGAATCACACCAGCGGGGCCGGTTTTGAATTTACGATCTTCGATAATGGCGAAACTGATTCCGCCGATATTTAACGCGGTGTAATAGACACTGATGTCTCGCTTCACAGGCGTCGCATCATAAGGATCAGGCAGGTTGCCGGTTTGGGCGAACTGAACTTCGTTCACATACTGAGGGCTCATTGTATAGCCACCATCGGAAGCCCCAGGCAACGAAGAATCGACGCCTTCTTCTCCCCACAGGTTCCCTTGGCCGACATCATGGTCATCTGGAATACAGATGGTCGGGCAATCTTTGATCAACTCGCCGAATTGACGACCAAACAAAAGCCAAGCACCTAAATGATTTCGATGATCGTACGATTGATCACCTGAGAAAAATAACAGATCGGGCTTTTGAGCTTTCAAGTTCGCGATCATATCAGGCTTCATGCTGCGATCACCATTGGAGTTGCCGGTAAAAGCGGCCACAACAATTTCGTTTTTGTCTTTGGGGTCTTTGCGAATAATGCCCGAGTATTTGGCAACACCATCCAGCGCGACGACTCGGTAGTTCCAGTCTTGGCTATGATCCCAATCTTCGACGCGAAGCAGTGAGTTCCAAGCTTTGGCACCTGGCGGGGAATCGTAAAGGTCTTCCCGGACTTTGCTTTTGGCAACGGTTTGCCACTTGCCATCTTTTTGAATCTGCAACTCAAGATCCCGGCTGTCATCATCGGCCAACGGATAGAGCTGGGCCATTAGCTTCAATGTCCCTTTTTCCACCGTATATAAAGCGAAGCAGATAGAATCCTTTTTTTCTACCTTGGGAATCACAAGACCTTTTCGCTGAGCCCAGGAATTGGAGCAACAGAGTAATGTAATGGTAAAAATGAGACCGCTTGCAAGAAATTTAGACGATTGATTCACACCAATTCTCCGATGTTGTACGTTCGATCAATGAGTTGAGACTGTCGAATTCGGCTGCATCCAATCAGAGCAGCAGATATATCTTCCTAATCTAACATAGCGTGTCTCTGGTTCCAGGCTGGCAGAATTCACGTTAATCCAATTATTTGTAGTATAAAACAGGCTTTGAACGACACATCTCGCTGAACTGCACTGAAGACTGCTTGCTACGGCCACTAAAACACTATTTCCTAGTTATTCTGTTTGGAGCCGGTTTTTGATTATTGTGCGTGACAAACAATCCTCAAGTAAATGAAATTAATATCACACAAAGTCACAAAGGCACCAAGAAAGTTTGAAGCAAAACCTCTTCGTGTCTTTGTGGCTTCGTGTGAGAATCATTTTTCCGACATGATGAACATGATCGACAAGATATAGTCGGAAATCCATTCCTCTGTTTTCTCTGTGCCTCTGTGTTTAAAATTTCTTCTTTCTTCCTTGGCGGCTTTGCGTGAGAATTTCTTTTGATAGCATTGGGCCGACTTTATTGTCGAGAACAACGGCGATAGCATGGATTCATGGTGAAAGTGGTGGCGTTTACTGAGAAGTGTCTTTTGAATCATGTATTCAATAAAACAAGGCCGCTCTATTGGCGGCCTTGTTCTTGGTTTCACGGTGATAAGTTACAAGCAACTTACACTTTGGGGATATCAAATCCTTCGCGACGATCTCTGGCAACGAACGTGGCGGCCAGTTCGTCTCCCACGATTTTTTCAGCTTTTGGATCCCATTTGATCTTTCTGCCTAACCGTGCGGCGATGGCACTTAGATGGCAAGTGTTCATGGTTTGAACGTGCGAGAAGACATCCGATAGGGTCAATCCGCCTTCGGAAATACAACGGTAGAAGTTGTTCTTATGACCTTCTGGCGGTTTGCCTTTGTAAAGCGCACGAAGATCATCTTCGCCGAATTTGCCTTTATCCCATTCTTCTTCGATAGGTTTACCAACAATTTTGCCACGGCTGACGAAGATTCTTCCTTCAGTTCCTTCAAACGTGATTCCGTTATCACCACGGCTAGTCACATCCATCACAATACCACTGGCGAATTTGTTTTTCACCGAGAAATCATGGGAAGTGTTATAGCTATCATCAACCAAAGCATAACCATCTTTATACTCCACCGGATGTTTGGCATCGGAACCATCGATTTCAATGGGGCCCATGCCTTCTTTGTCTTCACCAATCGCCCAAGTGGCAATGTCGACATGATGGGCTCCCCAGTCGGTAAATTTACCGCCAGAGTATTCGTACCACCAACGGAATTCGTAGTGACAACGCTCTGTGATGTAGTCGACTTTAGGAGCTTGACCGAGCCAGGCATTCCAATCAAGACCAGCTGGTGGTTCAGATGTCTTGAATGGCCCTTTGGCTGGACTGCCGTTGATGCCGACGGTGATATTTTTTATATCGCCCAACAATCCTTTTTGAACCATGTTGACCGCACGCAAGAATTTCGTTCGGTCGCTACGTTGTTGTGTACCAACAAGGAAGACTTGATTACTATATTTTTTGCAAGCGTTGCGAATCAGTTGGTTTTCTTCCAAGGTCAACGTCAGCGGTTTTTGGCAGAAGACATGCTTGCCAGCCTGCAACGCTTCGATGGCAATTTTCACGTGCCAGTGATCAGGGGTGACTACGCTGACCACATCAATGTCATCACGTTCAAGCACTTTGCGGTAGTCGTTGTAGGCGTCTGCTTTTCCCTTTCCGATCTTATCGCTATTTTTGGCTTTTTCTGCTCGGCCAGCATCGACATCACACACGGCAACAATGTCACCAAAATTTGCATGACCTCGGGCATCGCCGCTACCCATGCCTCCGACACCAATACAACCAATACGTGGTCGAGAGTTGGCGGTCTGATTAGCGAATGCCTTTTCAGACATCGAGAAATGGGCCAAAGAAGTACCAGCAGCGGCAGTCAAAGCCGATGTTTTTAGAAACTGCCGACGCGTTGATTGGTCGCGGTTTGTATTGTCGTGGTCAGACATATTGGGTTACCTATGTAGTTAGAAAAATGATGGGTCATTATCTGAGGTGTGAAATCAAGTGGGGAAATTAAGGCACCTTAGATAGACTCTATGGTACCTGATACGGCATACCGATTGCAATAGTCCTAAAACGGCATCGGGGAAAGCCTAAATATCGAGCTTTTAAATATTGGTTACTGCTTAGCTTGAGACTGAAGAATTTTTTTTCTTATCGTGGGTAAATCAACTTTATTCCCAGAGATTAACAATTCTTTAAGATTAGGAAGTGAAATAACCTCAACCATAAACCTTCCTGAGGCAATTATATGGAGATCGAGTGTCTCTAAGTTTTTAAGCTGTTTTATTTCGGCTGGTAGCTCTTGAATCTTTAGGTATTTAAGACGAAGGGTTTTAAGGTTTGACAACTCTCCGATCCATGGGGGAAGAACAGTCACTTGCCTTGCTTCGATCGATAGTGATTCTAGATTCTTAAGATTTCCAATTTCTTTTGGTAACTTCGTAATTTGATGAGAGATTATCTCTAGAGTTTTTAAGTTCTTCAGTTTCCCAATTTCTGGAGGTATCTTTGAGGAACGAAGCCCCGCGATCGTAAGAGATTTCAAGTTTGCAAGATGTTCAAGCCCAGGTGGTATACCTGTGATTTGCAAATTATAAATTACGATCTCATTCTTCTGTTGAGCATTAGGTTTCCCAATCACGACTAATGGTTGAGGAGAACCCAATCGGTCTTGTATTTTCAAATAGGTTAGGCTCGTAAGCTTTCCAATTTCAGATTCTTGTGAAGAAAAGTTATTATTCCGAAAGTCAAACGAGGTGAGATTCGTTAGATTTGCTATTTCGGGTGGGAATCTAGTGAGCCGATTATCGCTGAGTTCCAATGTTTTCAGATTGGTAAGGAGACCTATCTCTGGTGGAAGCGATGTAAGGTTGTTTTTCGTAAGTATAATTTTAGTTAGATTCGTTAATTCCCCAATACTTGCCGGTAAAGATTCTAATTGATTGAAGCTCAAATCTAATTCTTCGTAACTCTTGAACATTCCCAGTTGATCAGGTAGGGAAGTGAGTTGGTTTTTCATAAGGGTTAGCGAGGTAAGTTTTTCTAAATTCTCGATCTCTCTAGGCAGTTGTGTTAGTTTATTATTACTAAGATCTAATTTTGTCAAGTTGATCAGTTGACCCATTTCTGGTGGTAATTTCGTCAGTTTATTATCAGATAAATCTAGCTCTGGCAACATGATTAGGTTGCCAAACTCTTGAGGTAATCCTTTGAGATTATTTTCTGCAAGAGTCAATTTCGTCAGCTTGGTTAGCAGCCCTATGCTTGCGGGTAAGGCACTAATCTGATTCTTTGCGAGTTGCAACTCTTCCAACTCTGTGAGTGCTCCTATTTCCTTAGGAATTTTCCTCAAGTGATTTTCTGCAAGGAAGAGCCTCTTGAGTTTATTGGATTTGACGATCTCTACAGGAAAATTACGGAGTTGATTTCTCTCTAGATTTAACACTTCTAACTTTGTTAGCTGTGCAAATTCAGCAGGGAGGTTTGCGATTTGGTTGTCTGATAAATTCAACGAAATGAGGTTCGTCAACTTGCCGAATTCGGCTGGTAGCGAACTGAAAAGATTGTTACTGAGATTGATTTTTGTTAGTTGGGTCAGCAGTCCAATCTCTGGGGGTAATCGCCTAAACTGATTCGAGGGAAGTAATAACTCAGTTTCATCACGTTCGGCATAGGTTCGTAATATGACCAGCATTCGCTTGTGACGTTGATTATTGGCACTGGCAATTGCTGTATCAAATTTCGCAAGTACCTCGGTTCGGTTGTACTTTTCATCTGGCGATTGCCTGGCTGGGTCTGCAACGCTATGGGATATCATCACCGCAATCAGCAAGAGGACCGCTGGTAATCGTAAAAGCGTGTCGCGTTGAGATCGTGTCATCTGCTTGACTCCGTTCATGTTCTGACGTAGATACGATGTCGGTATGCTAGACATCCTATTTGAGTAACTATTTATTTGCAATACAAATATCTAGGTAAAAACTAACCTTTAAATGAGCCCAGATGGTCAATCCGCCTATAACAAGGTAACTTGTGATGCAATACACGTTCGTAAAGACCCGTTCTTCCGAAAACCAAACTCATAGCGAATCACCGATACGATGCCCGATTATCAAGCCACTTATAAAAAACTGTGTGAACATTACCTGAAGACGACCAAGCTTACTGGCGTCAGCGAACTGATTGGCTGGGACGAGCGGACTATGCTTCCTAGCAAAGGGGGCGAATATAGGGCCGAGCAGATTACGATTCTGGCCGGAATCTTGCACGAGCGCAACACCGATGCACGGATTGGCGATTGGCTCAGCGAGTTGGCCGATAGCCCTTGGGCAGCCGAACCACACAGCGACCAAGGCACAGTGATTCGTCAACTGAAACGCGAGTACGAAAAAGAGACCAAGCTGCCGCAGCGATTAGTCGAAGAACTCTCGAAGGCCCATGTGCTTGGGCAACAAGCTTGGGTCAAGGCCCGGGCCGCAAATGATTTCAAGTCGTTTGCGCCAGTGCTAGAGCAAATTGTATCCTTAGCAAAAGAAGTCACCGAAGCAATTGGTTATGAAGATTCGCCCTATGACGCATTGCTCGATTTTTATGAGCCAGAAGCAAAAACGTCCGAAGTGACTGCGGTCCTGGCGGCACTCAAAGATGACTTGGTTCCGCTGGTGGCCGAAATTGCTGATAGCGGCAAATCACCAGATCGTGAAATCATGCAACGCAAATACCCGATAGCGGCTCAAGAGGCTTTCGGTAAAGAAGCGGCAGCCGCAATTGGGTTTGATTTTGAAGCGGGTCGGCTCGATGTGACCCATCATCCATTTTGTTGCGGCATGGGCCCTTATGATTGCCGCATCACCACACGCTACGATGAAAACTTTTTCCCTTCCGCATTTTTCGGCATCATGCACGAAACGGGGCATGGGCTTTACGAACAAGGACTGCGCAAAGATTGTTATGGACTGCCGCCAGGGAAATACGTCTCACTCGGCATCCATGAGTCACAATCTCGCTTGTGGGAAAATTGCGTAGGCCGCAGCAAAGCGTTTTGGGATCACTTCTTCCCCGCGGCGCAAAACTATTTCCCTGAAGCATTGGCCGATGTCACGGTCGACCAATTTCAATTTGGCGTCAACGATGTGCGGCCTTCGCTGATTCGGGTCGAAGCCGATGAAGTGACGTACAACTTGCACATTATCATTCGCTTTGAACTAGAGCAAGCGTTGATTGATGGTTCACTGCAAGTGAAAGACTTGCCAGGGGCTTGGAACGAAAAATATCAATCGATGCTAGGTATCTCTTCGCCAGACGATGCCGATGGTTGTTTGCAAGATGTCCATTGGGGCGCCGGGCTGATTGGATATTTTCCGACGTATTCACTTGGCAATATCTACTCCGCCCAATTGTATGACAAGGCCGGAGAAGACTTGGGCAATTTAGACGAAATGTTTGCCAGAGGAGAATTTTTGCCGCTGCTCGATTGGCTACGGACTAACATTCATGAATCGGGGCAAAACTACAGAGCGACAGAACTAGTAGAAAACGTAACTGGCAAGAAATTTGATCACAAACCGTTGATACGCCAACTTCGCGCGAAACTTGCACCGCTGTATGGCATCCAAGAGTAGGCAAAGCAATTAACGAGGAACCCCAAGGCTGCTTTCAATGGCTTGTGATTCGCGACTTACCCCAGCCCCTCTAACAGATGCTGTGGTTGCCTTGCGATACATTTTAGCCCAAGAAGAGAGTTCCTCGGTAGTTTCATCTCGTTTATATGCTGTGTCAGAATAAGATGCCTCAAGCGTCTCTTCTTCTGGTAACGGCGTATTTACCGAAGTGGACCAAGGCCGCATACTGCTACAACCAAGTAGCGAACAACTTGAGACCACAATTAGAAGTAAAATGATTCGATGCATTATTATTAATGGGTTGGAACTAGCGGAGTAGCAGTGATTAAAATTGTCTATTCATCTCAAGCGCGAAGCGTAAACGAGGACGAAGTTTAAACGCGGTTCCTCCTCGCTTACGCTTCGGGTTGAAATTGTTAGTAACATAGTTCAAAGCGGGCCAAGTGTTGCAAAATAGACCGCCTACCACTAGGGCAATTGCTGAGAATTTGACTTGAAGCCTAGAATTCAAGCACATAATTGATCTACAGAGAAAAGAGAATTCCATGCAACTTGATGTACTGGTGATAGCACCGCACCCTGATGATGCGGAACTTGGGATGGGCGGGGCCATTTTGAAGTTCAAGGTAGAAGGCAAAAAAGTGGGCGTTCTCGACCTAACTTCCGGCGAACCGACCCCTTATGGAAGCCTAGAAAAACGGGCCGCTGAGACCGCCGCGGCGACCGAAATCTTGGGTCTCGATTGGAGAGACAACCTAGGTCTGCCCAATCGTTCGCTTGAACCAACATTGGAATCCCGCGAAAAATTGGCGGGCGTGATCCGTCAAGTTCGGCCCCGCTGGTTGTTTGCCCCGTTTTGGATTGATGCCCATCCCGATCATACTGCGGCCACGAAGTTGGTGGATGATGCCCGATTTTGGGCCAAGCTTTCTAATACCGATATGCCTGGCGAATCGTTTCACCCCGAGCGGATTTACAACTACTATTGTGTTCACCTAAAAATGGCCGCACAGCCTGCTTTTATACTCGACATCAGCCAACAGTGGGAACAAAAACTGGCCTCGATCCAATGTTACCACAGCCAATTCATCGAAGGCCGCCCCCAGCAATCACCCACGTTTATTGACAAACTAACAGACGAAGCCTCGTACTGGGGCAAAACCATCGGCGTGAAATACGGCGAACCATTTAACAGCCGCGAACCAATTGGGCTGAGTAGTATGGGGGAATTGGTTTAGAGCAAAGCAACGTGGGTGAGATATTAGCTCTTTCGTCTCACGTTTTACTGTCTCTAGTTTCCAATTCAACCAAAGTCAACCATTGGTTAAATTTCTCGAAAAACCCCTCTGGTGCGGCGAACTTAACCAATGGTTATGTTTTGACGACCGTTTTTTCCGGTTTCCGCATTGCGACTGCGTTTTTTGCGTTGTTGTAACTACCAGTCTCAAACGACTTACGGCAAGTCGATTTTTTGGGTACCTCGGATTTGACCGAAACATAACCTTTGGTTAAATATATGACCGCGGTTAAATCGGCAATTCGCACGTTTCCAACCGGTCAATAAACCAAGCTTTCCCCCCATCAGAAATCAATCCAAAGGGTAGCCCAGGATGCTCGCAACCTGGG
>NVWB01000193.1 GCA_002733575.1 Blastopirellula sp.
AGCGTAGGTCCGCATAGCTTAGGTCCGCAGAGCGTAGGTTCGCATAGCTTAGGTTCGCAGAGCTTAGGTTCGCAGAGCGTAGGTCCGCAGAGCGTAGGTTCGCAGAGCGTAGGTTCGCATAGCTTAGGTTCGCATAGCTTAGGTCCGCAGAGCGTAGGTTCGCATAGCTTAGGTCCGCAGAGCGTAGGTTCGCAGAGCGTAGGTCCGCATAGCTTAGGTCCGCAGAGCGTAGGTTCGCAGAGCGTAGGTCCGCAGAGCGTAGGTTCGCATAGCTTAGGTTCGCAGAGCTTAGGTCCGCGCACACGCCGCCATCTTCATCAGCCAGCCACTTCGCATGCTTGTCCAGAATGATCTTTAATTCGTCTGTGCTTATTTCTCTCATCACACAATCCCCTCTATATAGCTCACAAGGCACAATGCCGCGAGTAGTGATAACTGCATTAGATGTATTCTTGCACTCTGGCTTATCATTTTCTTCCCCTTGATTGATTAAACAACTTCATGTGCAGTGTATTTAGGCTGCAAAGGACGGTAATTAGCGGGTGACTTTTCACCGCACTCGTCGCATGCCATGGCGGGGATTACGTTTACATGGAAATTTTCATCGTCATAACCTACGCCCTCTTCTGCGTGCCCACAATGCTCGCACTCGTATACGCAATTAAAGTCTCTTCTGCTTTGTGATGTTATTGATTTAATTTTCATCATATTCCCCTTGCCGTTACGTGATTTGATGTAGAGAGGATATACTAGCCAGCCATCCCAGTCAAGCTTCCTTGCAAAGATAATTAAAGTAAGCATTACACAAGAAGGCTTGACGCTGGCAGGCTAATCATGCTTAAATTACGTATCGACTCACAACAAGGAATGCAACGTGAAGAAAGTTACTTATAAGCAGGCGCTCAGATTCTTTGGCAACCCTAATCGGATGGCTAAGGCTTTGGGCATATCTCGGCAGGCGGTGGCAGACTGGAAATCAATTATCCCAGAGCTGCGCCAGTATCAGATCAAAGTATTGATGGATGAATCTAAATAGCCGATTAGGCGCACGGAGAAAGAGATGAGTGATTCAAGTTCAAGCAGCAGCGGTATCGGATTTACCGGCCTATTAACAGTATTGTTTGTTGGCCTGAAACTAACTGGATTTATAGCATGGTCATGGTGGTGGGTATTATCGCCAATGTGGATTAGCCTGGTTGTAGTTATTGCGATTATGGCAATAGCTGGAATTATCATCTGGAAAGCAGATTAACTAACAGCATTAGCAGACTAGGAGGAAGGTATGGGTGAAGTAAAGGCAACAACTAACAGCCAAGGCAATCCACTATTCGCCGGCATCGACCTAAGCAGCATCAAGCACGAAGCCTATCCAGGCATCAGAATCGACCCTTGGGCGCAAATATCGGTCAATGTCGCGCCATCTACGCACAAGATCAGCGAGTTCTTTCAAGAGACTGAGCCGGGCGACATGGTGAATGAGAGGCTAGCCACCTACAACCTTCTATTGCGGCACATAATGCGGGAGCTGGCCCCTGACGAAGACTCAGAGGTAGTTATACGCAAGAGTCGCTTGGCGAAGGAGATCGTAGTGGGCAAGGACACGTTTCTGGAGTTTCAGAAAAAGATTTATAGGAAGAAAGCTTAACTAAAGAGGGTAGAAAGATGAAAGGCGGAACTGGATTAAATACAGCAACTTTAAACCACGAAACTATGGTTAACATTCTTAATGAGCATTTTGGCTTCTATTCAAGTCAAGTCGTGACAATGGTAGAGGAAGATGATGGCGGGAAATTTAAGATTTATTTCGACGATAAGCCAGATAAAGACAAAAAGTAGTTGCGTTATGGTACAATAGGTGTATTGTATAGATTCAATGTAGTGAATGGGGGAGAAGTTAAGCATTACCCCCTAGTTTTAAACAGCCGAGTGTGTTGGATCACATTCCGCGCAAACAGTAGATCGGTACGGTTCAAGCGTCATCGGCGCAGTAAGTATACCACCAATCTATATGTTTCCGCACTCGGCTAAGAGTGTTTTTACGTGTGTGTGTCAGTTGTTATCGAAGGTCGGCGTGAAATTCGCCGTTTAATCCCGAAGGAAGCAGGTTCGATCCCTGCCGGGGCACACACTCCTAAGAGCATTTATACGGATTCTTTCAGATTGTGAAAGATTCAAGAAGCAAAAACTTTAGCATCGGGCGCAAGGCTGGGGAATTATCAAAACCCCAGAGACGACGATACCTGAGAGTGGAGATGCCCCATTAACTGATTGTGTAGAGGTTAATGGATAGAAGCTGAATTCGATACGGTGCTAAGAGTCGCGTTATAGAGGAAAATTTGGGTCTAGGCTCATAGGTTTCTTATACCCTAAATTTACTGAACTACAAAAGAGAGTTAATAATGAAGGACATCGATATAGCTCGGAAGTATACGGCCAAGTTCGATAATGCCAGCCACAACGGCATATATTTCGATCTTTCCTTAACCTCGTACAAGAACATGTGCAGAGCCAAGAAGTGCAAGCTAACCGGAATCACACTGACCGATAAGAGCGGCCCAAATCTAAAGGCTAGTGACAGAACGATAGACAGAATAGACGCTACCAAGGGATACGTTGAAGGAAACTGCATGGCGGTGTGCCATAGAGCAAACCAATTTAAAGCCGATTTCGAGAACGGCAACAGAACGCTAGATGTTAAACATGCCGAGATGATCTTGAGATTTATGAGAAAACACAACCTCGCTAACTAACATCTTTTAACGCACTACAAAGAGGGCTATAACATGAGCGAAGTAGAGAGCATACTGGCAGAGATAGATATTGAGCTGCTTGGGGATGTATCGGAGGAGCAATCGGCAGTTTTGCATCGCTGTAAAACCCTATTATCCACTAACGTAGTGATAGACAAGGAGACGGCAACTAAAATATTTCATTCCGCCCATAAGAACTACCTATTCCCCAAGGATGGCCCCGAACTAAACAGCTTGGTATGGCGCAAACCGTGGCAAGTCGTGGCAGGTGAACTAACCAGAATAAGCACCACACAAGAACCCTAATAGCCCCTAATGGGCCACATATAGCACAGAGGAATGGATGATGACACCTGAAAAACTATTCAATGATGCAATGGCAGCAAAAGATCAAGGCTCTGTCGTAGGGGTGTCTTTAGCATTCCCCATTGGACAGAAGCGGCCAAAAGGGTTTCCGAGAGGTGAGCTGCTTAGCGAAACATCAAGAGGTAAAGTTTATAGCTTTGATCCAGACAAAATACTTAGCTGGCTGGCGAAAAACAACTTAATTGATAACCCTACGCAACAGAGGATAGACGAATGAGCATATACCTTATAATTTGCATAATATCATCTGCGCACATTCTGCTGGCATTTCTTTGCTACCGGGCTGGATTTGATGCCGCTTTAGATCATTGTGGAGTGATTCGAGGCAATGATCTTGAAAAACTACAAAAGGCGATGAGGGAGGCAGAAAGTGAAAGATAACACACCAGAGAAGTGGGAATCGTACATGGACGAAGGCGAATATTGCCCCCAAAAGGATTGCAATGGCGCACCGTTTAGATTCATCGATGAAGGTGATTCGCTTTGGTATCAGTGCCTTTGCGGAGAAGAATGGTCTGGTGATAAGGAGAAGACGGCATGAGTAAAGAATTCCAGATAAGCGGCATAGAGCCAGATAGGTTCGGCAAAGTAAGCGTGATTAGCGAGCAGTGGGCGGCATGGGCGACGATGAGAATTGCTGAGCTTTGCGCTATCCGAACACGGAATAAGACCACCATAGAATCTATGCAGCCTAAATGGATAAGCGCAGAGACTGAACCACCAGTAACTACAGTGACGTATTTAACCCTTGATGCCTATAACCACGTTTGTGCCGCTCACTTACAGGCAGATGAGTTATGGACAGATGACTATGGAGATAAAGCCATTCAAGTAACGCACTATATGCCATTACCATCACCACCAGAGGAGAAGACGGCATGATAGCTGAGCAACTAAACAGGATAGAGGCGCTACTCAAGGGATTGCAGCGACCAGAAGAGTCGTGCGGCGGAGGTAGGCGCAAAGACGACCCAAATCCCGTAGTCTGCAATGTAGTTACTGACACCCTACAGCCCCAATGGATTAGCGTAGAGACTGAGTTGCCTGATGTTGGTGATTGCGTGGTGGCCTGCCATCAATACTCAGATGGCGCAATTAATGCCGTATGTTGCACATATTATGAGTTCGGCTTCCCCTTGGCAATGTGGAATATAGAAAACCCCGTGTCCCACTGGATGCGATTACCGGAACCTACAAAATGATACGCAACACATACCCCGAAGCCTTTGAAAGCTTATGGAAAATATTCATCATAGCGGCGAAGAAGGGATTGATCGGAGCTGGCGGTAAGTCTAAGGGATATGACGCATTTAAGGCCAAGCAATGCACAAGCGAAGACGCTGAATATTTGGTAAAATGTCTTATTAATCAGATAGGTGCGAAGGTTAGACTCAAGCAGGCGGGGGAATTTGTCCCTCCATTTCAAAGCCCGGAACGGTGGATACGCAATGAAAGATTCGAGGACGTTATTGAACAACCCGAACTTGGAGAAGTTGTACGGCCAAGATCAGACCAGCGAAAAATCGAAGCGGCCAAGCGGTATCGAGATAAGCATATGGGCGGAAGTGTGGTCGAGGCTGGAATGGGCGAAAGTAGTCTGGGAGGAATTGGACAGCACGACATCAGAATATTGGAGAATTGGACTTGACGGTTACTCTTACGATGATCTAATGAGGGGCTGTAAGGGCGCTGACGACTGGACTAGATCAAAGGCAGACTTTGGGCTTGGAGCGTTCAAGTTCTTGTGCAGGAAGCCTCACAGTAACGGCAGCTATAAGTATTACTCAGCGAAAGCGCTACCGAATAAGCCGATGGATGGCAAAGAGCTGAAATCAAGATTACAGGCAATGAGAGAGGAATTGGGGCTATGAAACCAAACGACAACAAGAAAGCCATTTACAAATGCCAGATAATGGGCTGCGAGTTCAAGACTAGAGCCCTCGACCCGCGATGCCCTAAATGCTCCTCGCGCATGGTTAAGAAGTTAGAAAAATGAGCAACCCAATGCCGCAGCTATACAAGAACCAGAGCATGAAGATGCCAGATAAGCCGACGCGAGTTATACACAAGATTTGCGAGAACAAAGAATGCAAGGCTCCATTTGATACGGTTTACGTGAAGCAGATTTATTGCAACAACCCATGTGATGGACAGCCTAAGCCAAGAAAGAAGAGGGTATACGTCAAAATGGCAGGCACAGCAGAGTCAAGGCGCAAGGACAAGCTGGAAGAGGCAAGGCAGACAACACTAAGAATTCGAGCAATTTGCACAACGAGGCTATGTCCGTGATTGAGCGATTATTGATTTGCCATAAGTGCCTGCATGTTAATAGGCTGTCAGAGCTGAGGCAGTCGAGTAAGATTAAGGGATTGACCACCGAGCATTCGAGAAAGTTTAAGATGTGCGCCAAATGCAAATGCAGGACTTTTATTTAACTTTAAGGGCTATGATTATGAGCAGAGAGATAAAGTTTAGGGCATGGGGACACTCAACATATCATGAAGATGCGGCGTCAGAAATGATGCTCTATGATGACGATGATTTTTATGTCGGCTACCATTGCGGCGCGTTCGGGTCGCTCAATGATGAGCGTTTTATTTTCATGCAATTCACCGGACTTCACGACAAGAACGGCGTAGATATTTACGAGGGGGATATTGTAGAAAGCGACCATGGCGACGGAAGCGCTTGCGCTATAGAATTTGGAGAGTCAGCGAATGATGACGGGGAATTTTTAGGGATTGGGTTTTATTGGGGCGACGGCTCTAGGTTGGCATTTGGCGGTAATGATGTAAATGACAATCCCGTTTCTAGCTTTGTTAAGGTGGTCGGAAATATTCACGAAAACCCAGAACTTCTCACATGATAGAACCCACTGAACAGCAAAGAACGAATCAGCAGAATCGGGCCTTGCACTTGTGGTGCCGACAGCTATCGGACTGCCTCAATGAAGCTGGCTTAGATCAGCGCAAGATGCTGAAAGCTGGAATTGACGTGCCATGGAACGAGCAAAGCGTCAAGACGACCCTCTTCAAGCCATTGCTGGTGGCGATGACAGAGAAGGATTCGACGGCAGATGCGAACACGAAAGAGTTTGATAAGGTTTGCGCTGTACTCACGAGACATTTAGCAACTAAGCTGGGAGTAACGGCCCCCGCATGGCCCGACGCAAGGACAAGAGGCAGAGAATGAGCAACATAACTAGCATCACACTAACCGCTGGCGGTCTAACAAAGATATTCCAGGAGCGTGAAATCCACCTTAAATGCGACGACAACAGATTAATCACAATGAGGCGCACTATATCAGTGGGCGCAGACTGGGTAAAAACTGGAGCGTGGAGATGAGCAGACCAAGACCGAAGTTTTGTGCTGGAGAGGAAGTAATGTTGTGCAGCAAGAATAGCCCCGAGTTGAACGGGCGATGCGAGGTCGTTGCGCTTGGGCGTTTTCAGGAATATCGAAATATCAGTGGTGATAGGATTTCGGCGCGCTGGGGATACTGGCTATCCATTCAGCACTCCAACGGCAATAACTGGGCAGAAGATGCACTTAGAAAACTTCCTCCCGAAGACCGAGCAAGCTGGGAAGGAATGATATGGAACCCACTTAAAGAGGGTGAGCCAGCATGATTAGATCAAAGAAGATCACCGGAGCCGCTAGGAGCGAGGATTGCCTCATCAACATCGCCGGAGTTTGCCACAACAACACCGAAACAACTGTGTTCTGTCACTTTCCAGATGAATCACACGGCACATCACGCAAGTCATCGGACATATCGGGGGCGTTTGGCTGTTCCGATTGCCACGACAGAGTAGACGGCAGGGTTAGAGGCTCTGACTTTGACGACAACAAGGATTTCTACATGCGGAGGGCGCAGACACGAACCATACACCGATTGTTTGAGCTGGAGATTCTAACTATACGGGACTCCCGTAGGTGAGATTTTTAAGTAAGTGATATAATTAAGAAAGTCTGATAATGGAGAGGATTTACAATGCGTAAGCACATAATGATTCCTGATTGCCAAGTGACTCCCGATACGCCAACTGACCACTTGAGGTGGATAGGCGAATACATAGTTGATGAGAAGCCCGATGTAGTGGTGCAGATTGGTGACTTCGCGGATATGGAGAGCCTTAGCTCCTTTGACGTTGGCAAGAAATGCTTTGAGGGTCGTCGTTATGTGACGGATATAGCTTGCTCTAACGCAGCGATGGACGTTTTGATGAAGCCGCTCAATGACCACAACGCAAAGAAGCGCAGACAAAAAGAAAAGACCTATAACCCTGAACTTCATCTGACTCTTGGCAATCACGAATACCGCATAGAGCGAGTTATTCAGAGCGACGCTAGGCTTGATGGCACTCTACAAATGAGTGACCTAAAGTACAAGGAGGCTGGATGGACTGTCCACGACTTTCTACAGCCCGTTAATATTGATGGTATCGTCTACTCTCACTACTTCGCAAACCCCATGAGCGGGAAGCCCTACGGCGGGCAGTCAATCGACACTCGGCTAAAGAACATCGGCTTCACCTTCACTATGGGGCATCAGCAAGTCAAAATGTCTGGCGAGAGGAACCTAACCAACGGGCAGCGAATCAGAGGCTTAGTGTGCGGCTCCTGCTACCTCCACGACGAAGATTATATCGGCCCTCAGGGTAACGCCTATTGGCGTGGCATCTTCGTTAAACACGAGGTGATAGACGGTCAGTATGATCTGATGGAGGTATCACTAGACTTCCTGTGCAGACGGTACGAGGGCAAGCACGTTTGGGAGTTTATGAAGGAGAAATACCCTGAGATTTACGGCGCGTCGATTTGGATGCAGTATCAATCGAAAAGAATGGAGGAGGCTAAGAGATGAAAACTGAACTAGGGCCAGAGCAAGAGGATGAGATTTACTACGGTAGAATGGACTTAATCATTGCCAGGGTCAAATCTGGAGAATTAGAGCTTACTACCCCTGCGGAGGTGGAGGAGATTATCAAGGCTTTCGCTATAGTGAGGGCGATATGACTAATCGACAAGTGGGCGGAGTGGCATCAACGATTCTCTTGGCTGGCTCCAAGTTCAAGAATGGCGTGGAGGACTTGGAGAAGGCTAAGCACTACATCGAAATGCTGATAGATAACCACAAATCTAGCGGTATTGGCTCTGTCAAGGAACCAGCTAGCACTGTATAATGGAGGTTCAAACTGACTAATTAGCAAGGAAAGCATCGCATGAAAGGATTCAGATTTTGACTATTCAAGATAAGGTGCAGCATATCCCGCCTCACGGGATTCAGGACATAGCGATTAAGGCAAGTGGAGTTATCGGGGGCGGCAGTGCATTTGCTGGGCTAGCGCTAGACTTATCGGGATGGTCGGAAATATCGCAGATTGTGGCTAATTTCGGCATAGGGCTTGGCTCTGTAGTTGCCGCGATGACCTTTATTTACACGCTGTACAAGGGGAAGAAGAAATGACAGATGAAACTTTCGAGAGAGCAATGGCCGTGCTAGACGAACTTTACAGAGTAATCGTCGAAGCGGCAGATATAGCAGAGGCATCAAAGAAAGAAACATACGAAGGATTTTAGTGTTTGTTTGTGGTGGTGTTGTAGCCCTCTAAGCGGGGGAGCGTTGGGATTATACCCATAACCTAGATATTGACGTGCTCTAGGCGCAGCGCCACGCCAAATAGACATTAACGACACTAAGAGACAGTTAGCGACACTTCACGACATCAATAACGGCTTTTCGACATAAGGGGATACAGTGAACGACCTTGAGAAATTCATTGAGGCCCACGAAGGGAATGAATCTCACCCTTATACGGACGGCGTTGGAAAAATAACCATAGGGGTGGGACACAACCTTACGGATAACGGCCTAAGCCCTGCGATCATAGCGGCAATTCTAGCCGAAGACATCGCCATTGCTAAGAGCGAATTAAGCAGAAAGTACCGCAAGTGGCAAGAGTTGAGCGAAAAGCGGCAAATGGTGCTAATTGACATGATGTTTAACCTAGGCTATCCGAGATACTCGACCTTTAAGCGCTTCTGGAAGGCTCTCAGGAAGGCAAGGTACGATGATGCTGCAAATGAGATGCTAGATTCAAGATGGGCGAAACAAGTCGGTCCTAGAGCTTTAAGGCTTGCCAAAATGATGAGGGAAGGATGAGCTATTTCGCATCAGAGCTAGTTGCCACCGCTGTAGAGGATGGATGGCGGCTAGAACGAAGCCTGGTTTACTCCAGCGATTTCCTAGGCCGTAAGATCAGCGTACCAAGACACTATTTTACCGACCTTGCCAGCGTACCGAGAATATTCAGGTTTATAGTGCCGGTTGCTAACGCCAAGAACCGCAAAGCCAGTGTGCTCCACGATTATTTATGCACTCACGGAGAGAGCAAGAACGTAACCCAGCGCCAAGCAGATATTGTATTCAGAGAGGCGTTAGGAGTATGCGGAATTGGTCGAATCAGGTCGGGCCTCATGTACCATCCAGTTAGAGCCTATCAGTGGGCTAAAGGACTATTTAGGCGTGCCGAGCCAGTCTGACGAATCGGTAGGTGTCCTGCGGCCTCCCATTGTGGTGATGGGGATTAAAAGCGCGGAGCCTAATTTGGTAATCCATAAGGTGACAATATGAAAGCAATCTTACTATTAACAATCATTCTTCTAGCAGGCTGCACTCAGTCAATCGAGATACTGGAAAATGCGACCCATGCGTGTGGAGTATTGCACGTTGAGGGCACATGGACTGACACTCAAGGCGATATAGTCCTAATAAAGGCTCCAGAGTCATGGTCTGCCGAGCAAGTTAGGGAATTCTGCGACTTAAACGGGTAATCACATGACCACTATCGCGCTAGACTCAAACGGATTAGTAGCATTCGACTCTAGAGTGACTGAGGGGTCTACAATCGTTGATGACGCGGCCAATAAGCACATCAAGCGCAACGGGGTACACTATTTCTTCTCAGGCCGTGATGCAGACGAGGAATTGCTGATAGCTGCTGTTGAGGGAGCGATAAAAGAGGATTACGCAGATGCAATTGACGTTTACGCGATAATCTACAAAGATGGCGCATTCTACACTGCTGGCATATCTCAGAACGACGGGTATTTCTGGCAGAAGGAAAGGCTAGGCAACTGTGTTGCAATTGGAAGCGGAGGAAGTCACGCATTAACAGCTATGGACTGCGGACTAGACGCAAAGGAAGCCGTCAAGATGGCAATTAAGCGCAACGCAGGCTCAGGAGGCAGAGTCAGAACCATACAGTTTTAGCATACCGAAATACGGGTATATAGCACTAAAGATCACCAAATATACCGATACATGGGCAAGAAAGCCCAAAGCGTATACATATTGAGCCGAATAAGCATAATAAACGGCTCTTTCTATGCACGACCGAGCAATAAGGTAACGGCGCACCTCAAGTCGCCAAACTAACTAATCAGGAAATTAATTATGTACACATTACGATTTAAAAGAGATGATTTTGAAGCCGTGGCAGGTGGAGCAAAATACGAAGTTCATCGGCGCAGAGAAGTCCGCACAGACGACGGCCCAGCGGCCATATGCAATGCGACTATCACTGTCTACGAAAAGCTAGATAGCCCAATAGGAGTGGACTTTCACCTACATGGCTGTGATTGCGCTGACGAAAGAGAGTATACCGTTGTTTTTATTGAGAACATGGCGGGCAAGACCATCGATCGAGTAGGGCCATTTACTTCTGCGATAGCGGTGATGGAGCGGCCACAAACCTTATAATCACCGATTTCGGCTAGGGAGTATCCCCCTTATACTCGCAGTCCTAGCCACCTTTTTACCCCCGCAATTAATTCATTCGTTTTGTTGACACCGCACAGTTATTCCTTTACTATTAGGGTTCTTTAGACATTTAAGTCGACATCAACGCTAATTATCAGAGGACAGCATCATGCTTTAGCTAACCCCAAAATCTCAGCAACACTGAGTAGCCTCCTTAACTGGGGGCTTCGGTGGTATGACAGACAAGAAACACGCTAACGCAGGAAACCAGAACGCCAAGAAGCTAGAGCCGCTGGACGCTTACTACAAGCTACGAATAAGCAGCAAAGAGCTTGAGTCTGCCAAGAAGCGCCACGGAGTACGGATGGCGAACAATATTAGGGATTATTTACGTGATAGCTAAGGCCGGGATGGGGGAGATATGAATAATAAAGAGAAAAAAGTGTGGCTATTGTTTGACCATAACGATGCTCTGCAAGAGCTACTAACTTACGACTCTATAGAAGAATCTAAAGATTATCCGAACGAATGGATACCTTGGAAGAATGGAGAGCCGCACCCATCTTTTGTGTTGTCGATTGATAAGCCTAGATTCAAAGAAGTTTGGTGTTCTCAGTGCGGTAAAGATTTTGGGTCGGGAGATAGCGGATATTCACATTGCGCAGATCATCCATGACATCAGGCAGTACTTGAGAGGGGCGTAGAGATGAGTGAAGAGAAGAGAGATATTTACGACATTATTGATGACTGTAAGCAGTCGTACATGGAATTTTACCTTCCCTTATCTTTAGACTCCGCTATCGACGCTCTCACTCTTGAGAACGAGGCGCTAAGGGCTGACAAGGCTGAGTTGGTTGGAGCGCTTGATAGCTTGAATAAAAACAAACTCACGTATGAGGATGAAAGCGGGATTTTAAGAGTAACGCTAGGTCATTGGGCGAGTGCAATGGTCGTATTAGCTAGTCACACAAAGGAGCAAGAGGGTCAAATGTGATAGCTAAGTAGGCTATATGGCAATATCTAATCACATACGATAGGGTATTTAGTGAATGATGAATGCGTAGAGGGATGCGCGGCCATGTTGAGGCGAGAAATACTGTCGTAAATCCGGCACATACAACAAACACTCAGGGATTAGCTCGCGCACTGAGTATGCAGGAATCGGAGTAACCCTCCCTGCCATCATTCACTAAACATCTTTAACAGTAGAGAGTAAGAGAATTAACGGTAACTCGCGGTTTGGCCTTTACAGGTAGAAGTTATCCAGCACACAAGGCCGCGATATGGTGCTGGCGGGATTAGCTCATCCTAGTTAAACAAAAGGCCGCTTCGCCTCCGTTAAGGGCAACCAATTTAGGCGCACCATTACGGACATCTCCTTTCCGGTAGAATTGCGCCAGCCCTGAGAATGGGCATTTTATTGAGGTGATACATGAGCAACAAAGTGCAGAGAAACAAAAATAGAGCCACTTCTAGCAAGTTATCAAGGCATCTGGTGATGACTAATATGGTTAGGTTTGGCACTGGAATTATGTTCAAGGGCAGGAGCATAGACCCCAGAGAGCTTTATAGATGAGCGAATTCACAGAGCAGAAAGAGCTGATCAGATGGTGGCGCGACACTTATCCGCAATACGCTAAGTGCGTACGGCTGAGCCTTAATGGGATTAACCTTCCGCCTGGCAAGAAGGCGGCCATGATGATTAACCAGATGAAGTCCCAAGGAATGGTATTAGCAGAGAGCGATCTATTCTTCGGCGTACCTAACCTCACTTATCACGGCCTATACGTAGAGATGAAGGACTTCGGCAAGGTAGCAACGCCTGAGCAGGAAGAATACTTGGAAGTGCAGCGATCTATGGGCTATGAAGCTGTAGTGCTAGAGGGCGCAGAGGCGGCTAAGGAGTTTATTCAAGAATATATGAAGACCTCATTTGTGGTTATTAATTAAATAAACATGCGAAATACGCTTGTACTCTTCTGGAAAGTCTGTATATTGGAACCATACAACAACGAAACAGGGGAAAGACCATGACGCCAGCAAATACAATGATAATCAGAGAGAAGGCTACCAAGAAAGCTGTGGCTGAGCTTAGTATCGATCTGGTCAGTTCGCGCACTCTAAATTCAAAATATGAGGCGGTGTCAGTCCTTCAGCATCTTGGCGAGATGAATATTTTAGGTAGTCAGGCTAGAGCGGCTGCATGTCTATAGACGAGCTAGAGCATGTAGCCACCGAACTTCGATTCACTTGCGTTGTGTCTTGTCCTGATTGCCCCGAAGACTTCGAGGAAAACGAGGGAGCAATCAAGCACGATGAGCCAATCACTTGCCCTAAATGCTCATACACATGGATACACAGCGAATACTAATGACACCTAGCAAGCAATGCAAAGCCTACGGATGCAGAACACTTGCAGAAGTAGGCCGTATAGCAGGCACTAGCACAAGAACACTAAGCGATTGGCACACGACAAGGCCAAAGCTATTTAAGGCGGTATGTTTAGGCACACTAAAACAGGGGAATACAGCATGAAAGACAAGACAGATTACTTCGGATTCTACTTTTTTATGATGATTATTAGCATGACTGTAGCTATATTGACTTTGAGCCTTCAGCTATTATGGGCTGGACTCTTCTTTATGGCATTATCCACGATGTTTTTTTTGCTCATACTACAGAATCTTCGTGGTATAGGCGGCTAACATGAAACAACTAAAAGAATGCTGGGAGATAATCCAGACCATAATCTGCATCACTCTCATTGTATATGCGGCACTCACACTGCCATCACTAATAGCTAGCGCCATAGGGGGATAGAATGAGTAAAGAGAGGCACACAATATCAGAATGGCTTGATTGCAATGAAGATGATTGCCCTCAATGCGCCAATCACGAAGGGCTGCGGACATATACGCCATCACAACTAGATAGAATAGAGAAGAGGCAGACAGAAGACTGCCAATCTCTTGATGCTCGCATTATGCAGGTAGCCCTAAACGCAAGAGCGGTATCAGAGGCGGTTGATAGAATAGAGGCTAAGCTAGACGAGCTGCTAGCAGAGATGAAGGAAATACGATGAGCGATCAAGAGAATAATGGAGTAATCAGCAAGGAGTGCATGGCTTGGTGCTTAATGCTGGCTAACGAAGAACTAAAGCAATCGTTGGAGGCTGCCAAGATGGCTAATGAGGCTGATGTTATTGCGGAGGCTGCACATAAGAACATGAATACATCTGCCGGCTTTGTGGAGGAGCTAACCAATGCTCTACGCAGGATAAACCCATGAAGCCTAGATACAGATACAACTGGAAGACCGGAGAGTGGGATGAGCTGCTCGTGCCTAACACCATGCCATGTTATGTGTGGCCTAGGTATAACTTCTTCACAGGAGGCTAATAACCCCGCAATACACCTACCACCAATCTTTGCTATAATCTATCGACAACTTACTGTCAATCAAATAGATAGAGTTAAATCAATATGGCGGGTGGTGCTCCTCTAAACAATACCAACGCAACGAAAGGCAAGCCTTGGCGTGATGCCATTACATGGGCGCTAGAGAACTACGAGAAGGAGGGCGTAGTCGCTAGGAACATGGCTCTTAGGGCTATTGCTACCAAGCTTGTAGAGCAGGCGCTAGATGGCAAGCTAGACTCGCAGAAAGAATTGGGCGACAGGATAGAGGGCAAGCCACAGCAGGCCATCGCCTTAACTCACGATCTTGGTGATCTCTCCCTTGAAGAGCTACGAGCAGAGCTAGACAGCATTGATGAATAGCCCCCGCAAAGAGGCTTTGATAGCTGAGGTCAAGAAGCGCAAGACTGCTATTGTCCGAGAGCTGAAGAAGAGGGGCGAGCTTGATACAGGCACAGTAGTAGGCTTTGTATGCCCTGAGAAGGGCCTCACACACGCTCTAAGAAAGATCGAGGGCCAGTGGGTAGCATCAATCGAATCCCCAGACGTATACCTTCCTGCCAAGATGGAGCGCGTTCTCACTACTAAGAAGCGTTTCGTTATCCTCATAGGTGGTCGAGGCTCAGCCAAATCAGTAGGCGGCGTTGATATATGCATGATTGATGCGAAGGATGATGGTGACAAGACCTATTTCCTGCGTGAGTACCAGTCATCTATCAAGAATTCAGTACACTCCCTGATTACCGAAGAGGCTAAGCGCCTAGAGTTCTCCGAGTTCAACACCACACAGAATTCAATATCCTGCAATGACGAAGAGGTGTTCAGCTTTGCAGGGCTAGCGCGTAACGTAGACAGCATTAAGTCAGCGTTCGGCTTCAAGCGGTACAGTATCGAGGAGGCGCAGTTCATTACCGAAGACTCACTGATGGCCCTCACTCCTACAGCGAGAGAGAAGCCTAAGAAGGGATTGCCTAGCGAAGAGGCAGAGATGGTGGTTGATAGCGGCGTATCCATGCTGTTCATTGCTAACCCTGGCAGCACCGAAGACCCATTCAGCAAGCGCTTCATCAACCCCTACATCGACAAGATACTGTCAGATGGATATTATGAGGATGATTTGCACCTGATTGTAATGATGAACTACACGGACAATCCGTGGTTCGCTGAATCAGGGCTAGAGATAGAGAGGCTTTGGGACTACGAGAACAGGCCGAGAGCTTTGTATGACCACATCTGGCTAGGCGCCATGAACGACTCAGTAGAGAACGCACTGGTTATGTCTGAGTGGTTCGATGCCTGCATTGATGCACACAAGAAGCTAGGGTTTGAACCAAGAGGTTCCAAGATTGCAGCACATGATCCATCTGACATAGGGCCGGACTCAAAGGGCTACGTAGAACGACACGGTGTTGTCATAACCGACATACAAGAGAAGACTGACGGCAATGTGAATGATGGTGGTCATTGGGCCTCACAGATAGCATTAGAGAGCCGAGTTGATTACTTCACGTGGGACTGTGACGGCATGGGTGTGGCTTTATCTGAGCAGATGTCCCAAGATTTCGAGGGAAAGGGCACCACGCTGTCCATGTTCAAAGGCTCCGAGAGTCCAGACACACCAAAAGCCATATACAGCCCAGCTCTCAAGGCTCCTATTGAGAACCAGAAGAGTATCGGTGACAGCTTCATCAACAAGCGCGCACAGTACTACTACGATCTACGCGACAGATGCTACAGAACATACAGAGCAGTGATGTTTGGTGAGTACCACGACCCAGATACATTGATTAGCTTCAGTTCAGAGATGCCACTACTCGCTAAGCTCAGGTCAGAGATATGCAGGCTGCCGGTCAAAGAGAATCGTAACGGACTGTTCGCTCTCTACACCAAGCCCGAATTGAAGTCCAAGTTCAAGATAGAAAGCCCCAATCTAGGGGATTCACTAATGATGTGCCTGCGGTACGAACCGAGAACTGCGGCAAAGAAACTCAATTTCTCGGGTTGGAATGGCTAATGGCTGACTTTACTAATCACAACGATGTAATGAAGATGTTCGCGGCTTCTCAGGATGCGGACACAGACAACAGGCAGAAGTCTCGCGAGTGTGACCTGTTCACCAGTAAGCGCGATGGACAATGGGAGGAATCGTGGTGGAATAAGTCAGACGGCAAGCCTCGCTACACCATAGACATGACATCGCCTATCGTTGATCAGATAGCCGGCGAGATAGAGCAAGCAGACTTTGGCATTGTCGTTGACCCAGCAGGTGGTGGTGCAGACAAGAAGACAGCCGAGACAATGAATGGCTTGGTTCGTAACATACAGAACATATCCAATGCGAAGGACACGTTTAACGCAGCTGGCAGGCGTGTAGTTAACTCAGGCTTTGACTGCTGGCGCATAGTGCAGAAGTTCGTAGACTCTGATTCATTCGAGCAAGACTTGATGATTGAGCCAATCCCCAATGCTATCGACCGAGTATGGTTTGATGACGGCTCAGAGAAGCGCGACAGATCAGACAGCAAGTGGGCTGTGGTTATGCAGGCATTCACTCCTGCTGATTACAAAGCTAAGTGGCCTGATGGCTCAGAGGAGTCATTGGGTGATGACAAGTGTTTCAATGCTTACTTTAACAAGCCTGACCTAATCATGGTGGGTGAGCTGTACTACATCAAGAAGGTAGAGCGTGAGCTTGTATTGATGGATAACGGCGTAGTCTATGAGGACAATGACGAATTCAAGACTGTAAAGAAAGAGCTGAAAGCCCTGAATGTTAAAGAGGTCAAGCGCCGCAAGCGCGGCAAGAATGTGGTTTACATCAGACGGTTTGACTCTAAGGGCTGGCTAGAGAGCGAGAACGAGACTGTGTTCCAGCATATCCCAGTCATTCCTGCGTATGGCAACTTCAAGATCATAGAGAACAAGATCATTTACTTCGGTGTGGTCGAGAAGCTGCTTGATGTGCAGCGCGTGCTTAACTACTCGCTATCGAGAGAGATTGAGGAAGGTGCATTGGCTCCAAGGGCCAAGTACTGGATGACTGAGAAGCAGGTGGGCGATAATGACGCAACGCTTGAGACCATGAACACCAACTCTCACCCAGTCCAGATTTACAACCACGACCCAGAAGCACCAGGTCCACCAATGCAGCAAGGTGGCGCTCAGATAAACCCAGGTCTTCGCTCAATGTCCGAGGCTATGCGTCAAGCAATAGGCCAAACAGCTAACCAGTTCGCTGCAAGCATGGGCGATAACCCTAACGCACAGTCAGGTGTGGCGCTCAGACAGCTACAGAACAAGGGCGATATAGGCACAATCAAGTACTTCAAGGCGCTAGAGATAGCCATTAACCACACGTGCCGCATCCTAATTAACTCTATTCCCAAGGTTTATCCCAAGGATAGGCAGGTTCGCATCTTAGCTGAGGATGGAACAAGCGAGATGGTAACGCTTGGCGAGGAAGTATTAGACAACGAAACGGGTCAGACAGTAACACTTAACGACCTAAGCTCAGGCAAGTACGATTCAGTATGTAGCGCAGGGGCATCATTCCAGAACAAGCAGCAAGAGACTGTGGCCTCAATGATTGAGGTGGCTCAGGTTGACCCAAGCATCATTCAGCTGGGTGGCGATATTCTGCTTAACAACATATCAGCACCCGGCATGAGCTTGATGGCTGACCGTAAGCGCGCACAACTATTCCAGCAAGGACTTATTCCTCCTGATCAATGGACCGAGGAAGAAGAAGCGCAGATGCAGCAGCAGGCACAGCAACCACAACAGCCAGACGCTATGATGGTCGCAGCACAGGCAGAGCAAGCCAAGGCTGACGCAGAGCAAGGCAAGGTTCAGATCGAGCAAGGCAAGCTAATGTTAGCGGGTCAGAAGCAGCAATTCGAGCAGCAGAAGGCAGAGTTTGAGCTAATGCTCAAGAGCCAAGATGCTCAGATGGCACCGGTTAAGGCATTGGTTGAGATGCTGAACAAGAACGCTGACACCATGCAGAAGCTAGGCGCGGCAGCTAAGACGATACCATTGCCGCTTATTGGTGACAACATCGTAGAGCAGGCTAATATCATCGATGAGAATCAGCAAACCCTTTAAAACAGTATGCGACTGAATCGCAGGCAAATCTTTAAGAGAGAGCAAATATGAGTGAAGCAATAGCAGCAGTTGATGACGCAGTAGAAGTTGAAGCGGTAGTAGAATTGGTAGTAGAGGAGCAGATAGCGCCAGAAGCAGACAGCGAGGCGGAGGCTCCAGCGGAACCGGCAAAGGTGGAGTTCACGCCTGAGCAGCAAGCAAAGTTTAACGATGAGATAGGCAAGAAGGTAAGAAACACCCATGCCGCTAACCGCAGAGCTGACGACCTGCAATCACAGCTTGATGCAATTACGGCAGCACAGCCAGCACCCGAGAGGCCGGCTGTGCCTAAAGTTCCAGACCCGTACAGCGAAACGTATCAGGCTGACATGGTTGCCTACACAGAGTCCGTAACGCAGCAAGCATCTTACGATGCAGGAGAGAGGCAGCGCAGTGAGTCGGCATTGGCCGATCAAACCAAAGCAAGAGAGGCGGTCGAAGAGAAGCAAAGGAACTGGCAAGAAAACTGGAATGGAAGAGTTGCCAACCTTGGCATAGATGCGGCAGAGATGGATAAGGCAATAGATACCCTAGACGCCTTCAATATCGACATGACGGTAGCTGCGCGCATAGGAAAGGAGGCGATGGGTCCAGATATTATTCGCTACCTTGCCAAGAACCCCTCTGAGGCAGATGCCTTGGCGCAGATGGCTCCAGATGACGGAGTTATCCACGTTGCTACGGTATTAAAGGAAAAGGCGGCGGGAATGAAGCCCAAGCTTGAGCTTGCTCCAGACCCCACTGACGTACTAAGCGGTAAGGGCGCGCCGGAAGGCTCAAAGGGTCCGGTTGGCGCGACTTACGAATAGTTGGCGAGATTGACCAATAAGTGTATAATTAGACCACTAGCACTTAGCTAGGTATAAATACCTGTATGACAGGGCATAGCTGTAACTGTTTGCGATACGACACATTGTGAACTCTCGAATTAAGCAATCGAGTCAGCGGGAGCAATCCCATTTGTTCTATCATTTATCACAGGTATTTATATCATGGCTAATAGTTTTAAATCGAATTTTACGCGTAAGCTAGCAGAGGCGGTCCTAGACCCTTTTGACAGTGAGCGCGTCCTATCAAAGAACGTCAACACACAGCTTCTAGCGGGTCAGTTTAATGCTAACTCTGGATCGAATGTTGACTTTAAACGCCCCACTGATTACGTCACATCTCGCACTTCCGATGGTGATATTTCAGGAGGCACAGCTAGCCCGATCATCACAGGCAAGGCAACGGGTACTGTTCAGGACTACATCACTGTAGAGCTTGATTATTTTGAGGCTGCTGAAGCCTTGGAAATGGGTACTGACAAGAGCCGCTTCTTCAAGGATGCTGCTAAGCGTGTTGTTACTGACCTAGAAGTTGATTTCGCGGGCTTTATGCGCAAGAACTCTGGCCTATTGGCTGGAACCGTCGGTACTGCCGTAACTAGCTGGTCTGACGTAGCAACTGCTGGCGCAACTGCTGTATCTGCCGGCGTCCCTTCAGATGGCAATCTTAACTACGCGGTCAACCCTTTCACTCAAGCAACACTTGCTGATGTGCAGCGCTCTTTGGGCGCGGTTGATCCTTTGGTTTCAGAGGCCCATAAAGAAGCGATCATCTCTAACAACTTTGCCGGCATGAAAGTAATGACGGCCACCACTCTGTCGAGCTATACAACTAGCTCTGTTGCAGACCGTGTTGGTGCCATTGCGACTAACCCAGATGTGACTTATGCCACAGCCAAAGACACTATGACTCAGACTATTGCCGTGAACGCTTTCGGTAATAACCTTGTCGTTAAGGCTGGTGACATTCTTCAGATCACGGGCCGTAACCGCCTGAACATGAACACTCGACAGCCAATGATTAACGCGGCTGGATCGAATGTTGTGTTCACCGGCGTTGTAACTGCTGATGTGACTTTGAGCGGCACTGGTACTGGTAATATTGTAATCTCTGGCCCTGCTATCTATGAGGCTGCCGGCGCTTATAACACTGTTGCTTCGGCTCCTGTTGCGACTGACGTCGTGACTCTATTGGGCGCAGCATCAACTCTGTATCAGCCGAACCTATTCTGGCACAAGCAAGCGTTCTCTATTGGCTCTGTGCCGATTCTGAAGCTAAATTCCACTGACACACTAGCCACTACTGAAGACGGTATGCAGCTTAGAGTCTCAATGGGATCAAGCATCCGAGAGAACAAGCAGATTGTACGTATTGACTTACGTCCAGCCTATGCAGTTCTGAATCCTTTCTTCGCGGGTCAAGCGTGGGGCTAAGGGTAGAGCAGTAATCATATCCCTGCTCAGGTCTTCGGGCTTGAGTGGGGCTTTGTTTTACCGGAGATATTATGACGATTTACGTAAAACCTTGTGGCAAAGAAATAGACATTAACGAGAATGCTTTCGAGTACGCTAAAAGCTTGAAATGGGAAGTTAAAGAAGCACCGAAGAAGACAGTAAAGAAATCCACCAAATCTAAGGACTAGGCATGGCTACGGCTTCGCAAGTATTGAAGGCTGCACTACAAAGCATCCTAGTTCAAGCGTCTGAGGCTCCCTTAGAGCCTGACGAATACCAAGATACTATCTTTGCCATGAATAACTTCATGTTTGCATTGGCATCTGATGGGGTAAATTTAGGCTACACGGAGGTAGCCGACTTAGGCGATGAAATAACCATCCCCACTGGCGCGCTGAGGGGCTTGATCGCTAACGTAGCGGTTGAGATGTCCTCTGAATTCGGCGGCGTTATCTCTGAGGCTCTGGCTATGCGGGCTATCAGCGGACTAAAGACCATGCTGCATCTAGGCATTAGCTTAGGCCCATCTGCCATGCCATCAACACTTCCCACCGGATCAGGCAATTACAACGAATTTTCATGCGGGGCACACTTCTATCCAGACATGGAAGCTACGATATTGGCTGAAGCTGCCGGCACTATCGGGCTTGAGACAGGTACAACGTAATGAGTATTAAGAAATCCGCCTTTCCTGCATCACAAACTGTCCCCGATTCGGCTACCTTTGACTATGTGTACAACAACACGAACACAAAGATTACCAAGGCTAACCTTTTAACCGCTTTAGGTGTAACGGGAACCATCGAGCAAGAGGGCAATCCCCTAAGCACTCAGGTTCTAGCCACTACCGGCACAGTAAGCGGTATCAGGGCTATCACAGACGGCTCAGGCGTGAAAGCAACCGTTAATGCGATGAATGGCATTGATATTGAACATAACTTCACACAGGACTCTATAGGGCTTCCTGTGCTGCGTAACATCGGCGCTATAAGCCCAGACTTTATTAGTCTATTGGCAGGAACAGGCATTGGCTTGTCTGCTGACGGCAACATGCTGACTATTACAGCAACAGGAACGGCACTCCCTGCGACTAAAGCGGTGACGATCAACGTCGAGGCTGATTTCCCTACGGCTGTATCTGGAGTGATTACACTCGAAGCCAACACGGTCTACATAATTTCCAACTCAGTCACCACGGCTAGTCGCTTTGTGATGTCTGATAACTCAGTGATTACTGGTTACAGCAGCTTTGGCCCAACGCTGACCTATAGCGGCTCAGCTACCATGTTTACGGGCGTTGACGTTAATGCTCAGTTTATTGACCTGCATATTGATTGCGGCTCTGCGAAGGTGTTTGACTTCTCCGACACAGTTGGCGGCGTTAAGACTTTTAGCGTATTGAGCGTTAGATGTGATTCATGCACCACTGTTGGCGATTTCGCTTCGCTACGAACCGTATCATTCAGCTTCTTCTTGTGCTTGGCAGTAGTCACAGACGGCCTAGCGTTTACGGGAACAGGCTCAATCCTTTGGTCGCTGAATGCTTTATCCCTACAATCCACTAATTCAGGCTTTGTTGGTGTTGATTTCGGCACGGCAACAGCAGGCAACATTCGAATAGAAAGGTGTCTGTTCAATGGTGTGGCTGGAGCTGTAGGAATTAAAGGAGCGGCAAGTAACGCCAATCTAACGGCTGCTGGCGATGGAAATATCACTGAAAACTCATTCATTGGCGCTATTACCACTCTGAGCGGCATAGACCCTCACGATGACGTGCAGTGGACGGCCACAGAAAATCAAGGAATTACGAATACTCGCCCAGACTCCCTAAGCTACAACACGGCCGGAACAGTAGTGACTATTGCCAGCATCGGCGTTCCAGTCAAGGTTGGAGGGACGTGGGTTGATGATAATAGCTCTAGATTCACAGTGGATTTATCTGGGCGAGTTACTTACAACGGACTAAATGGGCTGCATGTTCCGATCACTCTAAGCATAACCTGTGATCCTGTAAGCGGTGGTAATGATGATTTTGCGGTAAGCCTTTTCATTAATGGAGCGCTCGTGGCTCCCACTACAACAAAGGGCCGAGCCGCTAACGCAGATATTTACAGCCTCACCGTTGTATGGCAGCACGATTTTACCACGAATGATTATGTTGAGGTGTTTTTGCAGAACGACAGCGACACCACTAACTTTAATGTTTCACACGCTATATTACGGATTAATTAATGGCCGATGTGGTTCTGCCTATAGCTAACGGTTTTTATCTCTCCGACTCTTTGCCGGTATCGGCACAGGAATGCGTGGGATTCTATCCGAATATCGTCGAGGCTCCAGCGCTTAATGCTGAAACCTTGTTCGGTACTCCCGGCTACATTCAGCAAGCTACTAGCGGCCCACTATCGGCTGATGTCAACAGAGAGTCTATAACCTTCTTGGGTAAGGCTTACTTCGTCAACGGCAACACTCTGTACCGCAAGAATGCAGACAATACGCTTGATAGCCTTGGCTCTATATCTGGCGCCGGCCGTGTGACGATGATCAAGAACATCGCACAGATAATGATTCTCGTGCCTGGTGGAGCTGGCTACATATTCACAACCGGCCCTGATTCACTCGTTACTATTACAGATGGCGACTTTAACGCCAATGGCGCACCACAATACGCGGTGTTCAATGATGGCTTCTTTGTCTGCTCGACTGACGCAAACAAATTCATAGTATCGGCCCTGAATGATGGCGTTAGCTGGGGCGCATTGGACTTCGGTAGCGCTGAAAGCTCGCCGGACAACGTAACGGCCTTGTACGTCTACAGAAATCAACTGTTTGTTGGTGGTGAGGACACGATTGAGGGCTTCACCAATACGGGCGGGGCTGACTTTCCCTATCAACGATCTGGGCTTTTCTTCGATGAGGGCATCTTTGCACCGTTCTCGATAGTCAACGCACAAGACTCAGTAATGTTCGTGGGTGGCGGCAAGAACGAAAGCCCTGCCGTGTGGATGCAGAAAGGCAACGCGTTACAGAAGGTTTCGACTACAGCTATTGACTCGCTACTGCAAACCCTTACCGATACAGAGCTAGCGGACGTTTTCGGATGGGCTTACTCGCAAAAGGGCGCGTACTTTACGGGATTTACGCTGCCTCATACAACTATCGTCTTTGACACTATTTCAGGTCGGTGGCATGAGCGAAAGTCAAGAATTACCACAGACGGCATCACCACTATTACTCGATTGCGAGTCAACTCAGTGATCACTGCTTACGGCAAACTGTTAGTGGGCGATTCGATAGATGGGCGCATTGGTGAGATGAGCGTCACTGAATACCAAGAATACGACAACCCTATCTTTAGGCGTATTGCTACACAGCCGTTTCAAAACAACATGAAATCTATTTTCGTGCCAAGTATCGAATTAACGATGGAATCCGGCGTAGGTAATGCCGAATGTCCTGATCCCGTAATAAGAATGGACAGAAGTGTTGACGGCAAGACCTTCAGCCCTGAGCGTGTTCGCTCTATTGGAAAGGTTGGCGAGTACAACCGTCGAGCTATATGGCGCAGAAATGGCAGAGCGTCAAGGTTTGAGATATTCAGATGGACAATGACCGACGCAGTCAAGCCGGTAATCATCCAAGCCACAGCTAATATCGTAGGCGGCGCAATATGAGCCAGTTAAACGCCGCATTCCCTATCGTAGAAGGCGATCTGACGATGACTCAGGCATTTAGGGACCAAATGAATATCCTTAATGGGCTTATTCCTTTAAGGGGTTCTGGCTCTCCTGAGGGCGCTCTAAAGGCTCCGCAGTTTTCAGAATACATAGACACAGCAGGCACAGCGAGTGCCATCAAATACGTCAAGCGCGATACGGACATTGCGGGCGACAAAACTAAAGGTTGGATATTAATATGAGCTTATTCTCTGATTTATTCGGAGGTACAGACCGCTCCGCTCAAAAGGGACAGATAAGAGCCAATGCGGGCAGTCAGGACTTTATCGAGCAGCAGTCACAGATTGCGCGTAATGACCTGCTTAACCTATTCGGCGATGCTGATCAGGCTAGCAGGGCAGGAAGTCAGGCGGCGCTTGATGTGTTCGGTCAGACTATCCCTCAACAGTTCTCGGCTATCAGTCAGGGCAATATGGGCGCACAGCAGACTATCGCGGACGGAATCAGAGGCTCAAGGGCAGCATTAATGGGGCTACCTTTCCAGAACAGCTTGGCTCCACAGGGAATTAATATTGATTCCTCATTTGCTCAACAGCAACTACCAGAATCAACTTTCGGCAATAGGCAGGGCAATATAGCTCAAGGCTTGCAGGGCTTATCGCCTGAAGAGAATCAACTCATTCAAGATTTCAGAATTAGCCGACAAGGAGCTTTCTAATGGATGAAGAATTAGAAGCACTCATACAGCAAACTCTAGCATCTGGTGTATCTCCAGCTCAAATGACGGGTATTGTATTCCGTGCGGCACAGGCTAAAGGAATCAGCCCTCAGCAATTACCACAAATGACTAGCCTTAGTGATGCCGACATACAGAACGGCATGAGCGCACTCGGCAATGCCCCACAAGTTGGCGCTAACGTGGCTGGAGGTGGAGGCATACCTACGGGCTTAATAGGTTCAGAAATGGCGCTTGAGGGCGGCTTAACGGGCGGTATCTCAGCATTAAGACAAGGCGCTAATCAGGCCAGAAACGATTTAGGCCAAGGCATACAAGGATTCGATCCATTCGCACAAGCAGGACAGGGCGCTATTGGCTTGCAGGCGGCATTAAGTGGAGCGCAGGGTGCGGACGCACAAGGTCAAGCTTTCCAAGACTTTCAATCATCACCTGGTCAGCAATCTCTACAGCAGCGCGGCGAGCAGGCATTAACCCGTAACTCAGCGGCTTTGGGTGGACTAGGCGGCGGCAATGTTCGTAGAGCATTAACTGAATTCGGCATAGGCACGGCAGCTCAAGACTTCGGCAATCAGTTTAATAGATTAGGTCAGGTCGCGGGCATGGGATTGTCGGCCACAGGCTCACAAGGACAGATGCGCGGGCAGCAGGCTAATATCGCCAATTCTTTGGGCGTGAATGCAGGCAACATGGTCTTTAACACCGGCCAGAACCTCTCACAAGGTCGAAATCAGTTTGGCAGAGACTTATCAAATACACTAACCACTGGCGCTCAGAACCTTTCAGGCTTGCAGAACAACCAAGGCTTGGCACTGGCTAATCAGCTCGGCATATCGGGCGATCAATTGGCGCAGATACTTGCAAGTGCAGGAGCTAATAGCGGAAACCTTAGCTCTCAGCTAGGACAGAACTTGTCCGGCGTATCACAGACAGCATCCGGTCAAAGAGCAGGATTGCCTGGAATACCTGGAGTACAGCAAACCGAGGGAATGCTGAGCGGAATAACTGACGCGGCGGCGGGGATTGGCACTCTAATGGCGCTGTCCGACAGACGATTGAAGAAGGATATTGTCCAGATAGGAAAAACCAATGGCGGCGCTAATATCTATAAATGGAACTGGATTGAAGCAGCTAAATCATTAGTAGGTAATCAGCCTAGCTTCGGAGTAATGGCGGACGAGGTTATGTATGCCGTAACCGTGGGCGCTGATGGATTTAAGCGCGTTGACTATTCGAGGGTCGTGTAATGGCTGGCTTGACAAAAAAGATAGGTTTAGGTCTACAAGCGTTTGCGGCCGGCGCTAGAGGTAAAGGTACTGAGTTTCTGGCAGGTCAGGACGCTATAAGCGATGAGCGCAAGAAGGCGCAGCTTATGGCGGGCCGTGTAGCACTTAACGCTATCAACAACAACAATATTGACTTCGCTATTACTGGCTTGACTGATAGAGCCGTAGAGCTAAACGAGGGCGGCAGAAACACCGATTTCACAATGGGCGTATTGAACCTGTTGAAGTCAGGCGACCCAGAAGCATTAACAGAGGCTCGAAGAATACTATCGGCAGCTGATCAAGAGGCGGTAATTCAGGGAGTGCTTGAGCCTGTTTCGCAAGGTGAAGACTTTACCCTTTCATCTGGAGCTACACGGTTTGGTGCGGGCGGTAATGTTATTGCTGATAACCCCGTTGCTGCCGGTAGCGCACAAGCCCCTAGCGCGGTGAGAGAGTTTGAATTCTTTGATCAGCTATCGCCTGAAGACCAAGAAGTGTTCCTACAAGTTAAGCGGGCTAATCCTTCTATCGACTTGGGAGCAACTACAATCATACCTAGCCAGCTCAATCCAGGTGGCGAGCCATTAGCTACGTTTACGGAAGAATTATCACCAAGTGATCAGCCAGAAAACATTGCAGCGGCGGCAACGGCAAGAGATACGGCAGAGGGTCGCGTAAGTCTTGCTTTCGAGGCTGGAGGCGCGCGAAACATAGCGGACGCGGTAGTTACTCAGTCTGAGAACCTAGTCTCTAGCATTGACTCTATTTTGTCGCATCCAGGTCTAGCCGCAACAACTGGATTATCCAGCGCTCTTGACCCAAGGAACATAGTTCCGGGCACCGATGCGAGTGACGCTAAGATTCTAATCAGCCAGCTTAAAGACAGGATATTTGTAGACTCCATCAATGCTATGCGTGCTGCATCCAAAACAGGCGGCGCTGTTGGTGCCGTATCGGATACAGAGGGAAGCAGGCTAGAGAACATGATGGGATCGCTTAATCGCGGACAAAGTGATGAGCAATTCCTTGAGCAGCTGAACTTAATTAAGACCACAGCGACAGAAATGATTAAAAGAACAAATAGCGCATTCAGCAGAGAGTTTGAGGGGTTTTCTGGCTCTGGCGATCCTGAGCTAGACGCTATCCTGCAAGCTATTAAGGAGCAATAATGGCTGGATCAGTTACACAGTTACAGAGCTACCTAGAAGCGAATACCGATAAAAAAGGTACTCCTTTGTACGATTCTGCCCTTGAAAAGCTACGCGAATTAGTCGCTGTTGATGTGCCGCCTGCTATGCAGAGAGCATTAGAGACAAGAGCTAGAGGTGATGTTGGCTTTGCTGCCTTTGCTGCCGGAACACCTGCTGGCAGAGTTATAGAGGGCGCTGCCGACCTTCCACTTGGAGCTGTTCAGTTTATTACGGAATCCCTCGGCATTGAGGGCATGAATGAGTTTATGCAGAAGCGTGAGCAAAGAATACAAAAGGGTCGGGAGGCTACCGGCTCTGAAGGATTTGATGCAGCTCGATTGCTTGGAAATATAGGAACTGGCGCGGCGGCGGCTTCGGGAATTCCTCTTGCGGCAGGCGTTATAGGCAAAGGCTTACAAGGATCGGGTCTTGGGATGGTATTTGGCGCGTCTACTCCAGCAACTTCTGATGATGTTGGGGCTGAAAAGGCAGGACAGATACTCACTGGCGGGGTGGCGGGTGGTTTACTTCCT
>NVWB01000194.1 GCA_002733575.1 Blastopirellula sp.
TTCTTGCATTACCGTATGTACCGAACGCATTTGATGCACGCGCGTTCCTGTGGCACCAGTTAGAATTAGGTCGGCATGACCACGGGCAATCGTCATATAGGCTTCGCCAATCGCCGCATAAGACGAGGCTTCTCTGAGTGTTAGCGAATTATTAGGCCCTCGCATATCGTTGAAAATCGCGATATGGCTAGCAGGCATGTTGGGCAGGTATTTGAGCAGCCAGAGCGGAGTCACGTTGGGCAGTCCGGTTTCTGGCCATTTATCGAAGTCGAACTTTCCATTCTCATCTAAGCAAGAACTGACACCTAGAGAATATTCTTCAGGCATGGTCATCATGTAGTCCGAGCCATAGACAACGCCTGATCGGTCCGGGTCATAATCGCCAATGGTGAGACCTGCATGACTCAAAGCCAACTGGGCAGTAGCCACGCCCATCTGGATTTCGCGGCACATCACTTTGATGTTCTTACGGATCGATCTCTTTTGATCTTTATTGAGAGGTCCAAATTCTTTGATATGGCCGGTGAACTCACTAGCTTCTGCCGCAAAGCGAGTCGGCAGCGCATCGGTGGGTAGGCTTTGAAGCTCGGTGACCCCATTTTTGCCAGTGGATAAAGCTTCCCAAAGACTTTCAACCGAGTTTCCGAAGGGACTAACTTGCCCAAGACCGGTAATAACAACGCGTTGCTGCGAGGAATTCGCCATGATGGTGGAATCGTATCAAAGAAGTGAAAGACAACGAACGCCAGAATTGAACTTACTACAGGCGCAAGTCGCTGGCACAAACGAAGTGTACCATTGTATTATAAAAACGGGGTGAATGTCGACCGGAGAAGATGACATTCATAGCGTAAGCTCTAATGGCAAAAGGATTTACAGAAAAAACAAGCCTGAAAAACATCAGCTTCGCAGCGGATTTCGTATTCTGGGCAGCCGCGCCGTCGGTTTTGGAGTATGTAGCTGAAGTCGTTAGACTTCAGAGAACCCTCTAAGCCGCAAAACCGAATTCTAACGAATCCGGCTACAGGTTTTAATTTGAGAGTGAACAACAATAAAAAGAAAACCACTTGAGTTCAGTGAATTCCTGACCCCTGTAGCCTCTGATGGCCTTCGGCCACACCGAGATTGAAAGCATTTGGCACAGTAAAATTAAATGTTTTAATACCGCCCTCGATTGTCAATTGCGGTTGGCTGTGCGGTCCGAATCGGTACACCAGCCGCTGTTTTAGCTGGCCCTTTGTACTCGACAAACAACAGACCATCGGCTCGGGGAGGACCACCTCCAAAGGGATTAATAAACGTGGGTGCATTGGCCACGCCCTGCTCTGGACGAGCCACGACTCCACAACTGATCAGCAGAACTTTGTCGGCAGGCCAGCGAAATCTCTCATGTAATCGCCAGCTCACCATTTGAGGAATTTGCACTTTCACGGTTTGACGCTGTCCGGCTATCTCTGGTAAATCGATATCGATATCGACGAACTTTTCGATTTGATCGACACTACACTTCAAAACCGTGTCCATCATCTGATCATTCTGCGAAAGCAGCGGGCTGACTTCAAAAGAGAACCCTTCCTCAATTTGATCGGACTGAAGCTCGTAGCCAGGCCACTGATTGGTAGCTTGGACCGAACGCACAAAGGTTCGTGGCTGCAACATCGAGATCGTACTTGACTGCCCATTGTGGATTTTCAAGTCGGCAACTTTATGCTCTTTGTAATCTGAGCGTTTCTTTAGTCCGTCGAGCAAAACCGCTGCATGCTCTTTGCTTAACAGCCACGCTTCGATGCCCGGTGTTTTGACACTCACTGGCTGAAGCATGCGGTATGCGGATCGTCGCCAGTTGGGGCTTTTTATCGTGATCATTCGCACACCGACCGTTTTTACTTCGGCTTGGCTATCCACAAATTTCTCAACCATTTCACGCACCACCTGCTGCATTTCTGGTGTGTGATAAACTCGCAAGGTTTGTTGATCCGCATGTAGTAAACCGAGCGGAGACGAAAACCAAACATCAGTGCCGGTCTCTCGCAAGATCCAATCAATAATGGCTTGCTCAGGCTTGGCGGTTGATGTTACGCGTGTTGTGTAAGGGCTGATGTCGTATTCTCGCCAAACTTGGCCGTGATCATTCGGCAGCTCTGCTAACCCTTTTGTGATCTTCAGCAAAGAACCAGTCTTTTCAGATGTCGTTGGTGCCCCTGAAACAATCGGCGTTACAAATGTTGCCGGCACTACTTGGCTGGGAGTTGAGCCAATCACACTGGGCCGGACGACATGAGTTCCGGCCGTTGTACTCTGACTGGGTGAACGCCAATTAACAGTCGTATCATTTTCAGCAAGAACAGGCGATGCGACCTCGGGAGCCAGGGCTCGCGGGGCAGTGCTTCCGCCAGCTTGCGTCGAGGATTGTGCCCGAACAATGGGCACAGTTTGAGCCTGAACTGGGCCAAAGACACTTAGCAGCAGAGCCAAAAGTGTTATCGGTACTAGTGAATTCCAGTTTCGTAAAATCATGGCCAACATCCTTGCCAGCAGTGTGAAAATTGTCTCTCAACGGCGCAGCTAGATTCGCAACGTCAAAAATATATCGTGGCGAAGTATAGAAATTGAGATCAACAGCGACAAGATCGATCTCAAGCAATTTGGAATATTCTCTCAAGAATCGCCGACACATTTCCGACACGTCGAAGTGCTAGCGTTGAATTTGAGGTTGCGATTCCATCTCAAGCGCGAAGCGTTAGCGAGGACGAAGTGCGAAATCATTAACCACCAAGGCCCAAAGAAGGAAGGTAATGTTTTGCCAAAAAAACACCAACGGTGTTTCACTCCACAGCCCAGGGTCAGCGACAAAGTCGCGCCACCCTGGGGATGTCGATTGCTCCAATCGTACCCTGTAGGGGTACCACAATGCCTAGCAATTTGTGCAACACTTTCAGCGTTGGTTTTGAGACAGACAACCGAACCCAGAGTACGCCTTGCTGCTTTGCATCAATGCGTGCCCTGGGCTGTGGAGTGGAACACCTTCGGCGTTCAGGCAGTTTCCTGGCCAAAGCACCTTCTGCTAGCACGTCATAAAGTCTCGCCGTCAGTAAATCCCGCTTGCCCTACTGGCCAATGCAATCTAACATCACACCAACAGAGCCACTCGGCCCAGCCAATAACAGGGTGCGGATTTTTTAATTGGAAGTTGGAGACATGGAAGTGAAAACTATTGGTCTTAAAATTCTGACACTTGTTTTGTTGATGGCTTTCGTAGAAGTAGCTGTTGCTGAGGAAGAGATGAGTCAAGTTGAATTGAGAGAGAGTTTCCTCCAATTGCATTCAAGGTATGAGAGGGCTGGCTCAAACTCGGATTACAAAAAACAACTTGAATTGGCAATAGAACTACATCCTATGCTAAAGGAAATTAATAAACCAAGGCCGATATCGTTATACGATTTTACTTTGGGAATAGATCACTTAGAACAAATCATTGCATTCAATGAGTCTCAATTAAATCTAAATGAGATGCTTACTCAGTATTACGACAATGCCATACGCGAGACAGGTAGGGAAAATAATGAATTAGCAATTCCTTATGCTCAGAAATTTATGGAACTTAGCGATCAACTCTATGGAAATACTTCTCATAGCTCGATATACGCGAGAATCTATCTCGCTCATCTATATTCCCTCACCAAGCACATTCAAGAAGGGTTGGTTCATGCAATCAAGGTAAAGCAGGTCTTACAAGATCATAGAAATGAGAGCCAGCTTTTTATTGATGCCAGCTTAATAGAGATGAATCTCTATTTTCATAACGGTGAGTTTGAAAAGGCCATCAAACAAGGGATTGAGCTCGTAACATTACTCGAAGAGAGTGGCAGGAAAAAGACCGATGACTATTACAATATCCAAGGATCAGTGGCAGGTCAACTTAATGCGGTAAAGAGACATCAAGAAGCCCGTGTTCACGCAGGTAAAGCTTTGAATACTAAGTTACCTTTTAGTCGATCTAACGAACCGTTGTATGTCCGGCTCTTACTTCAATATGGACAAGCCAATGTTGGATTAGAAGATTATGAAAAAGCGAATCAAGCTTATGATGAATGTTTAAAAATGATCGCCGCAATCCCCAATTTTTCTCCCAGTGAGCGATTAAGTACCATGGAAGAATACGTCCCTGTTCTTCGCAAACTTGGCCGCAACCAAGAAGCCGAGCAGATGGAGGAGAAGATCAAACGAATGCGTTTCGATCTGCCGCTACAAAAAAGCCGGTTTGCGGATTGATGGGTGAACGCGTTTGGGTGAGGCATAACGGTGCGTGTGACCTCTTGTCGAGTTCCTCGACCCTGGTTGCGAGCAACCAGGGCTACCCGGATTCTTTTCTTTTGCGTAAGAGTGTAAAGCCAAACAACGACATCTATCCTAGGGTCTTCGCGTGAGAGTAAGCCAGATAAACCTGGTTCGCATCTTCTATGGAGGCCCCTCGGTCAAACTGATATCCTTGCGCCGCCAGCAGTTGTTCGAGAGCCGCCAAGAATAGCAGCACATTATTTTGCCGGGCCGCGTAGCCCATCAGTCCGATTCGCCAGACCTTTCCGGCAAATGCACCCAGGCCACCGCCGATTTCGATGCCGAACTGGTTCAACAATCCTTTACGAATCACCGTGTCCTCAATTCCCTCTGGCACTTTCACTGCGTTGAGCATGGGCAAGCGATGTCCTTCGGCTGCCGTGTATTCAATACCAATTGCTGACAAGCCGGCGGCCAAAGCTTGATGATTTTTTAGATGCCGGGCAAAGCAATTGTCTAATCCTTCTTCCAATATCAAACGCACTGCTTCATGTAATCCGTACGACATATTAATCGGCGCGGTGTGATGATAAACCCTGTTTTCTCCCCAGTAGTTGGCCAGTAGCGAAACATCTAAGTACCAACTTTGCACCGGCGTCTTGCGGTTCATGATGGTCTCCATCGCTTTCGCACTGAAAGAGACCGGTGCCAAGCCAGGAGGGCAAGACAAACATTTTTGCGAACCACTGTAGATGGCATCGATGTTCCACTTGTCGACTTCAACCGCCACGCCGCCTAGCGAAGTGACCGCATCGACCAACAACATCGCCCCGGCGTTATGGACCAATTCCGAAATTTCTTCAATCGGCTGCCACGCCCCGGTCGAAGTTTCGGCCATTACGATGGCCACAAGTTTCGGCTTTGTGGCTGCTATTGTTTCTTTCAAATCATCGGCGGTAAAAACTTCACCCCATGGTTTTTCAACCACGGTCACATTGCCGCCAGCGCGGGTTGCTACGTCGGCCAAGCGTTTGCCGAAAACACCATTCACGCAAACGACGACGTTGTCGCCTGGCTCTACCAAGTTCACAACGGTCGCTTCCATACCCGCTGAACCAGTCCCGCTGACCGCAAATGTCATTGCGTTTTCTGTACGGAAAAGTTGACGCAGCATGCCCTGCAATTCATCCATCACTTTTAAGTAATAAGGATCCAAATGCCCGACCGTTGGCTTGGCCATGGCTGCCAACACATTAGGGTGAATATCACTGGGGCCGGGGCCCATTAAAGTACGAACAGGCGGGTTAATTCTGGCTACAAGATCGCTCATGTTTATCTTCCTAGATGAATGTTTCGTTTATATTATTCGTTAGCTTCAGTCGGTGCGGTTTCTTTGACCAACTGACTAATTTGTTTGAACTCTGGCGTGCCTGCCTGTTGGCACCACTCGAACATGGCCGCTTCCACCGTAGTTAAAGTGGCACCCGAAGATTCCATCCGCCGCAATGCGATTTGTTTATCTAGTCCGTTTCGCGAACCGACGGCATCGACCGCCAGATAAACTTCAAACCCATCGCCCATCAAATCCAGTGCGGTCTGTTGCACACAAACATGGGCTTCGATTCCTACCAGCAATACTTTATGGATCGAAGACTCTTTTGTCGCGTCCATCAAACCATCTACACCACAGCAACTAAACGCCAATTTTTCGGGGATCGAATCGAAGTAACTGGCAAGCACTGGCGTAGTGTGCCCGAGCCCTTTAGGGTACTGTTCGGTCGCTAGCATCTTTACATTTAAAACTGAAGCTGCATCTAATAACCGGCGGATATTCCAAGTTACCAGTTCTTGATGAAGAATACTCGGCAGTAGTTTTTCCTGCATATCAACCACAAGAATAGCAGTATCTTGCGAGGACATGGCCAAGGGACTTCGAGTGGTTGGGTTATTAGAAGATGAATTCATGCGAATAAGTTGCGTCTCTCTGGTAGTCGGCTAAAGCAGTTTCGGGCAAAATAGAAGGTTCGCGGCATTCGCTTTTTATAGTCCATACTATTTGACAAACAATATGAAAATAAAAATACGTTCCACCACCATCTTATCGGTCCGCTGTAATGGCCGAGTGGCGATAGGCGGAGATGGTCAGGTTACCATGAACTCGTCGGTGATGAAATCAGATGCCCTCAAGATCCGCCCCCTGCTAGGCGGTAAAGTTTACTGTGGTTTCGCAGGTTCTACGGCAGACGCGTTTTCTCTGCTGGAACGCTTTGAAGGCAAGTTGAAAGATCACCCGAATAACATGCCGAAAGCGGCCACCGAGCTGGCCAAAGAATGGCGTACCGATCGGGCCATGCGACGGCTAGAAGCCTTGATGACCGTGATCGACGAAAAGCATACGCTGCTAGTCAGCGGAACCGGCGATGTGATTCAGCCCACCGATGGCATCATCGGCATCGGTTCCGGCGGAGATTATGCCGTGGCTGCTGCCCGAGCACTTGTGGCCAACACCGATCTCTCGGCTGAAGATGTGGTCGAAAAAAGTTTGAAAATTGCATCTAGCATAGATATTTACACCAACGACAGTATCGTCATCGAAAGCATGGAGAGCCTAGCGTGAGTTTAGAAGTCGAAGAATTAACACCACGAGAAGTGGTTGAACTGTTAGACCGCCACATTGTTGGCCAGTCCGATGCCAAAAGGGCCGTTGCGATTGCCGTGCGTAATCGATGGCGGCGTAAACATTTGCCAGAAGAATTGCGGCAAGAAGTCTCTCCGAAAAACATCATGATGATCGGCCCCACTGGTGTGGGTAAAACCGAGATCGCCCGCCGCTTGGCCAAGATCACTAATGCGCCGTTCATCAAAGTTGAAGCAACCAAGTTTACCGAAGTCGGTTACTATGGCCGCGATGTCGAAAGCATGGTCCGCGAACTGGTCGAAAATGCGATTGGAATCGTTCGTGAAGTCGAACGCACCACCGTCGAAAAAGAAGCGAAACAAAAAGTCGAGGAAAAACTGCTCGACCTCTTGGCCCCGCGACCTGTTGCCTACGATATTGCCGCCAACGAAGAAAGTGATGTTGATCACTACGAAAAGACTCGCGAACGCATGCGCGGCATGCTATTGGCTGGCGAGATGGAACAACGAACCGTGGAACTGACCATCGAACAAAAAGGTTCGCCAGTCATGCTCGGTGGCATGGGCATGGACCAGATGGACATGGACTTCCAAGGCATGATTGAAAAGATCATGCCAAAAAGTAGTTCACGCCGCGAACTTACGGTCGAAAAAGCACGCAGCGTATTATTTGAACAAGAATGCGAATCGCTGCTCGATAAAGACCGCATCAATGAAGCGGCCATTGAACTGGCTGAAAACCAAGGGATGATTTTCCTTGATGAACTCGACAAAATCGTCGCATCCGAAGGGGGCAAGAGTGCCGATGTTTCTCGACAAGGCGTTCAACGAGACCTACTGCCTATCGTCGAAGGAACAACCATCCAAACCAAATACGGTTACATCTCCACCGATCACATTCTGTTCATCGCCGCCGGGGCCTTCCATAAGACCAGCCCTAGTGACTTGATGCCAGAACTCCAAGGTCGCTTTCCAATTCGCGTTGAACTGAACGACTTGACCAAAGAAGACTTCATCCGAATTCTGACCGAGCCGAAAGCTTCGCTGACCCTGCAATACACCGAAATGATGGGCACCGAAGGCATCAAAGTTGACTTCACTAAAGACGCCGTTGAAGAGTTGGCCTCGTATGCCTTCCAAGTGAATCAAACCACTCAGAACATTGGAGCCCGCCGCCTTTACACAATCATGGAACGCCTGTTTGAAGAACTCAGCTTCGAAGCCCCCGACATGAAAATGGGCAGCGTCACCATCAACGCCGGCTACGTCAAAGACCGCCTCGACAAAATCTCTGGAGACGAAGATTTAAGCCGATATATTTTGTGATCGGTAAGAAGAGAAGATCTTACCACGAAAGACACAAAAAACACGAACGGTTTTACTTCAGGCTCTTTTCGTGGGTTTGGTGCCAGGGTGCCATGTTTTTTGCCGTTTAGGCATAAGCATGTTTTTGATTTGCCCCTATGGCAAACTGAAACGATACACTTTGGCCATCACAATCGCCGCCTCGGTCACTTCAAAAATGAGTAAGGGAAAAGAACTTTCAGATTTCTAACACATTTTCAGAGTGAAAACAAAACATGATTTTAGGCCGTTTTTTGGTTCAGCATCCTGTTGGTGGTTGAGTGAATTGTTGTGATTGATTTCTCGGTTTCAGCAACGCGGGAATGCTAGTTCCGCTGGGCTGGTTTGGGTGGTTTGCATTGCTTAAAGTTATCATCTTAATACTTCAAAACATGCTTACGCCTAACCGGCGAAAAGCATGGCACCCTGGCCAGTGCGACCCGTCGAATATATCATGCAACCTGAACAATCACTTTCGTCTCACCCAAATCAAGATCCCAAAAGGTAAAAAATGCGGCGGTATCGGTGAAGAACTCTCCAGTGTGTGGTACCGTGATCTGCCCAACAAAAATCATCGGTTTTCCGTTATGGAATTGCCATTCTGGCTCTTGAAGCCATTCTGGTTCAACTGATAGATTGCGGAACCAAGACCGCATGTTTTCACTAACGTAATTGATGAAGTCACTTTCGTCTCCTGCAAAGTCATCCGCCATTCTTGCAAAATAGTCTTCGCACGCGATCGGCAAGTCTGGCCGAACGCCGATGTCAGAAAGCGTCGTCACCAATTCAACATAAACGTCGTCGTAGTTCATTCTCTTTCTCCTAATCCACGAACTCAATAAAATCGTAGCCAGGGTGCCATGCTTTTGCCGATTAGGCATAAGCATGTTTTTGAACTACCAGTATGGTAAACCCAAGGGATGCAACTTGGCCATCGAAAAACTCGAAAGTCGTTTGACAAAGAAGGAGATGCCTACTTCTTGACCTTCTTATGTTTACTAAAGAGAGAACTTGTCAGCGGATGATCGTAACCTACGAACGACCAGAGACATTCATGAAAAACGCTATGTGAATCAGAGCCCGTTTCACCGTTGGCAAATCTTGACGATCATGTTGATTCAGAATTATTTTATTGATCAGTGATAAACATGCTTACGCCTAACCGGCGAAAGCATGGCACCCGGCGAGCAACCAGAGTCGCCCTGATTCTTGTCGAGGTCTTTACTTCTTAAGCGAGGCTCCGGTGATGAACCAGCCGTTGTCTTCGCTGCGGACATACATGCCAGCGGGTCCGAAGTATTTTTCTACGAGATTGAACGCTGGAAGTTTGTCGCCCTTAATCGCTTGTTTGCGGCCTTGATTTTGTTCATCCCCGACACTCCAGAGTTCGTTGAGGATCTTTCCGAGCATGTTCTCTGCTTCGGGCATGCGATTTTGTCGCATCATTTGATAGGTGACTTTCATCGCATCGTCGCTACGGACAAAGCTGCGAAAACTGTCGGTGCCAGCACCTAGGTTGATGAGCATTTTTTGCACGTCTTGGTAGTCCTTAGCATTGGCAATCGATTGCCCTTTGTTGGTCAATACATTTTGCATCAAGCCTAGATGAGACGAAATGATCAACCACTTGTCGGTCACGGTAATGGCCGCATTCGGAATGGCCGCAGTTTCTTCTTCCGGTTCTGGAGCCGTGTATCCTGAAAATCCAGGGCCTACGATGGTTAAGGTTGGGATCTCTTCATCTTCTTCTTTGATTTCCCAAACATCATAGCCTTCGATCTTAAGTCGAGTGGCATTCGGTTCGTTATCCATGATCTGCTTGATCGACTTGAAAAGCTGTGCACGTTGTTTGGGATCGATTTCAATCGCAAACAAACGTCGTTCACTCGAAGGGGTGATGGGCAGTTCGTTGTCGGTCAACAGTACTACTTCATCTTCGAGGAAAGCGACAATACCACCGGGAATGTCTACTTTAGGGCCATCGACATCGGTTTTCAGGCTTTCCAAAACATCGCGAAACATGCCTTCATCTTTAAAGTAGGCATCGACCAGCGATTCGGCAGCCCAGAAGGCCTTTTCGACTTCCCAGTGGAAGTTCAGATAAGTGGAAACATTTTCTGGTACCCAGCTATGTGCCGCAAAATTCTTCTCATTTGGGAAATCGAGCATGCGAGCAGCCAGACGATATTTGTCCATTGCTTCCGCCCCTTTATCGGCCGGAGCATAAACAAAGGTGTGATGCAAAATTTCTCGTTCTGCTGCTTCTAAACGAATCACGCCGCCGATGCCTTTTACGGCATCAAAACCTTGGTCATGAATCAGTTTTAGGATGTCTTGTCCACGTTTTTTCTTGCCGCCAGTTTGGGCTCTGACAACTTCAGCGTAACCAAAGGGTTCAACAAACCAACTAATGTGTGTTGGTGTTGGCCCTGCCGCTTTTTCAGTTCGCTGTTTAACCGCAATGAACGATGTGTCGGTTGCTAAGCTTTCTGCAGGGGCTTTGCTCAAGCCTGCTACGATATTTGCGGCAACAACTTTGTGATCGCTGGCGATTAAGACATTTTGATGGATCATGTACAAAGCGGTGTCAGCTTCGACTTGGCCAGCACGTTTGGCGAACGTAAGTTGAATGGCATCCACTCCGCCTACCTTGATGGTCGCTTTGGTGGCACCATTGTCAACTTGCTCGGCTGTTACTTTGGCAATTAGAGCGTTTGCTTTGTCGAGATTTCCGGTAACATCAATCAACATCAGTCCGGCGTGCGATTTATTGTCAGTCGGTTGAATTGCGGCGAAGCAAATTTCTCCACTAGGAACCCCTTCGAGGTCAGCAAAACTGATCCCCATTTGCATTCCACTGGCAGCCATCTTTTCTTTTAACTGCCTTTGCAGGTCTTCTTTGAACGGCTTCATGATAGGGTCGGCCATCAATTGCCCGAGCTGGGTTTGCTCCCACTTTTCAGACATGGCATCAAAGTCAGGTATCGACACGTAGCCTTTGGTCGAGCCAGGCAGTAACTCAGCACAGGGAGTCACCGCGAAAACGCTCGTTGTTAGACAAGTTGTTAAACAAAGCGAAAATAGCCCAGCAACAAGTGCTCGAAAATAGGTAGTTTGAATCTTTAGCGACACTTCAGTCTCCTCTGCCCTAGTATTTAGAAATCCGATCTGCACCGTGGAATGCTTACAGCTATCGAAATCGGATTCCTATTAAATATCGGCATTACTCATCAAAAACACAAATCTTGTGTGACCGAACTCACCCCATATTTCAGAAAACTTAGAGGGTATGGGGTGTTTGGTTCAAGGACTCCACATTTTGATTCTGTGATGTTTATAACGATCACGCAACCTCTATTCGATTTTACCGACGATTTCTTTACTTAATTATCATCTAGGCAAACCGGCCATAAAACACGATAATCCGTTTATGAATAACTACTTAGATGAAAGTTTGTGCCACGATCCGATCCACGGATACATCCCTTTTGTTTCTGGAAAACAGGCCAATAGCGGGGAAATTACCGAACGTGATATCATTGACTCGTCTTGGGTTCAACGATTGCGGCAAATTCACCAGTTGCAAACCGCTTGGTGGGTCTATCCGACCGCCGAACACACACGATTTCAACACGTGCTGGGGGTGATGTCCCTGGCATCTCGGGTTGTTAAGCAACTTTATCCGAGCCTAAAGGAGACCTGTCCTGACACGCCCAGCATTGCTTATGTTGATTTGCTGATGCGAATGGCCGGCCTGCTGCATGATGTAGGGCACGGGCCTTTTGGTCATTTCTTCGATTCACAGTTTCTTTCAGAATATGATCTCACCCACGAAAAACTCGGGGCTTATATCATTGAAAATGAGCTGAACGAGCTGCTATCAGGTCTGCGACGAACGCCCAATGGCGAGTTGAAGCTGAGTGAGAAGCTTGACCCGGCCCAAATTGCCTGGTTGATTCAACGCCCGAAAGATGATGACAGCGGCGATGACCGGCCTAAATGGTTAAGTCACCTGCGATGCCTGTTGAGCGGCATCTATACGATCGACAACATGGATTTTGTGTTGCGTGATGCCTATATGACGGGTTATAGCCAGCGGTCATTTGATTTAGACCGGTTACTGCATTACAGCTTTTTCACAGAGAAGGGGCTAACCATCCATGATCGTGGCATGTGGTCACTCATTCGGTTTATGAATGTCAAAGCCGAGTTGTTTCACTCGATCTATTTCCATCGTGAAGTCATGGCGATTGATAAGACCCTGGAAGATCTGTTCCGCGATAGCAAACAGTTACTTTTTCCGGGTAATCCGCTTAATCATTTAGAGCAGTATTGTGGTTTTACCGAATTCTCATTGTTGGTCGATGTTGGTCGCTGGAAAACAAGTGAAGACCCTTTAAAGAAAAAGCTGGGAAAACGCTGGGACCAACTATTGCATCGGAATGTTCACTGGAAGTTTATCTGCGAACGCAAACAAGGTTTCTCGGATGGAAGCCAAGAAGAGCAGAACATCTTTAGCGATGAAGAAGTGGCGGAGTTTAAACTCCGCAAGCAGTTACCAGAAGAGCTTCGAGAGATGCCGCTGAAATTGGCCGTCAGCCGATACATCTATCGCCCGAATACCCAAGGCCCGGCCAAGCGACAAAACTTCTTGTATGACTCAGGCCTTAACGAGATCAAAGATTTAACCACCGACCAGATCTTCCGCAATTTGCCAAACAGCCGCCATTTATGCCGTATCTATGCAGAAGACAAGACCCACGCCGCCGAACTATCGAAGGCCCTCGATTCCCTGTTTGGTGGACAAGGGAAAGATGACCTGACGAATATGTAGAATTTGGGTTTGAAGTTGCGTTACCCTGTAGCCGGATTCGTGAGAATTCGGTTTTTTCGGCATTGAGGGTTCTCTGAAGTCTAACGACTTCAGCTACGTTTTACGCATGACACCTGCGCACAACCACTCTTTTAGCCCCGCTTTTCTATTTCTTTCTATACTTTGCTTGCAAAATTGGTCGATTATACGAATAATGAACCACAGAGGGATCGTCTGATTAAACAGTGACTGGAGTTAGAAACAATGACTAGTAGAAACAGAGTCTTTGCGGCAGCATTGTTTGCGCAGATTGCGTTTGCACTGACAATACTGTTATGTGCTTCTCAAGTAATGGCCCAATATACTTATAAAAGTCGACCTGGGCTTGGATACCCTAGTAGTGGTTACTCTAAAACCTATCTCAGCAAAGGGCATCACACCGGCAGCCACAGTAGCGTGCATTCGCATCGAGGTCATGACAATCATGTTAGCCATCGTTATGGTCGAAGTCATCATCGAGGTCATGGTTTCGGCGGAATTTCGGTAAGCGTTGGTGGGCTTCAGTTTGGCTATGGCTATCCTTCTTACTATTCGTCTCCTTACGGATATTATGGTTCTCAATACTCCTACTCCTCTCCCTATGGCGTCTATTACCGGCCCAGTGAATACTATCTCCCTTCATACCAACCTGCCGAGTTGCAATATGGGCTGGATCGTAATTTTGCATTGGAACTACTCAGAAATCGTGACCTGACAACATTGCCGCGATTAGAGGGGAGTGCACTACCAAAATCTCTGCTCAAACCGACTCCTGTTGTGCAAAAACGGCCAAGGACTTCCAACTCGGAATCCCTTGAACGGGGCAAAAGGTTTATTGAGTACGGAGATAATCTGTTTAAGCAGCAACGTATACAAGAAGCATTAGGGCGATATAAATCGGCTGAATCTGCTGCACCGGATTTGGCAGAGGCCCATTTTCGCAAAGCGATTGCCTATCTGGCAACCAATCGCTCTGACTACGCTCTTTCATCTATTAAGCGCGGAATTTTTCTTGATCCTGGTTATGTCCAATCAGGTTTCAAAATAGACGACCTTTATCAGAACAATACGCTGGCTAAAAGCGCGATGTTAGATACTTTGGCCCGTAGAGCTTTGGATGACCCACAAAATGCAGAGCACATGTTTTTAGTCGGGGTGGTGATCTACTTTGATGGCCAAGAGCAAACAGCAGAGAAGTATTTTGCCAGGGCCGCCTCGTTGAGCCCCGGAGCCGATCACTCGTATATAGCGGCGTTTATGCCAAGTGTCGCAAACCGGCCAGCGGCCGGACAACCTGCGGCTGCACAACCTGCGGCACCTGTGGTGGGCTATGAATTATGAACGATGTGCCCTGATTGATGAACAATGGTCGATAAACATTGATCGGTGGCAATTCGTAGATTCAACCACTGGCTTCTTTCGCTACGTGCCAGTGATATTCTAAAGATTGTACGAAGTCGACCTTTCCTAAGTTTTACAATACGCTATCTTTAAGTAATAGGAAAAGTCAACCACCGGCCTTGCTGCCGAATTTTTGTTGGTTACTTACAACATTTGCGTTTTAAAAACATGGAGATGAAGAAGATGCGTAGAACAGTTTGGTGTACAATCGTTTTGGCGTTTGCGTTCCCGGTCATTGCCATGACAGGCTGTAATTCTGGTCCAGACACCACCGAGGTAATTGACGATGGCCATGATCATGGCGACGAAGATGATCATGCACACGAAGATCATGAAGAAGGACCACACCACGGGCACATCGTTGAACTGGGAGACGAAGAAGCGTATCACTTGGAATGGCTTGATGACGATGACGCCAAAACTGTGACCTTCTATGTGCTTGATGGAGAAGCAAAAGAAGAAGTCGCAATTCCTGCTGAATCTCTGACAGTGACAATTACTTCAGAAGATGGTGCCAGTCGGCCCTACACGGTCAATGCGGTTCGTGAAGATGGTGCCGAGACCACATCAAAGTTCTTCTCCGACCAAAAAGAGTTCTTTACTATTCTCTTAAGCGAGGGAGTTGTAGCAACAGTTTCCGTTGAGATCGAAGGCAAATCGTACGAAGGCAAAATTGAAGGTGGTCACGACCATCATCACTAAGCCGCTTTGATTTTAATCAAACACGATTCAAAGTGTTCACGGAAAAGGGGAATGTCACGAACGACATTCCCCTTTTTTCGTTTTGATCGCTCGATTGAACTATCGACCACTGGCAGCCCCCGGGGCCCAAGAGGCTGCTGCCTGCTCAGGCGTGGCCCTAATAACAGATGCAAACGCTTGATCAAACGGAGCACCTTTTCTCAAGGAATCCAGCACCGCTTCAAATGTATTTGATTTGCCCATCAACGCCTTCATAAAGCCGTAGCTGACAATATCATTTTGTTCAGCAGAGAGTTGTGCTTTAATAAAATCATCGGGCTTCTGCATCGCTTGCACCGATGATTGCAGTTGATTATTCCAGGCTACAACTCGCGGGTCTTTGGGGCTAATTCTGGAAGCAATCACCCGTGCTGCCCCTTCCGAAAACCAATGAGGCACTTTGTTGCCCTGGCCTGCGACATACGAGCCAGCTAGTTGCTGAGCCAACAAAGCTTCAAACGAATACTCGTCATTGCTGGGTAAAATCATCGTGCCGTAGGCATCTGTGACATTGTATCGCCAGTGACCTCGCCAATCGGCAGGCACGGTTCGGCTTTCGACCATCTTGCTAAATTCGGTGTAATCGTAGCGTTGTTTCAACAAGAACAACGTCATGCGACCTTTGACTAGCGGCTGATTTGCAGGTGCTTTGAGCATGCCTCGAACTCGACTAATGACCGCTTCACTTTCGTTGGCATAGTCTTGCAATGCACCTTCGCCCATGTTGCCGAACAGCAGAAGTTCTTTCGTCTCGACCTTGGGGCTCATGACTCCAGGAAATCCGAGATCCCATTTCTGAACACTCGAATCGACTCGCATCTTTGATAGTTCATCGTGCGTGGCAATTTTTGCCATGGCGTATTCATTGTCGCGTTGCAGAGAAGCGGTTGCTGTTTCGCCATCAAATTTGCCACCTTCGGCAATCCACTTTTCAATTTTGGCGATTACTTCTTCATCGAGTGCTCCGCCTCGCTTGGGCATCAGCACATCGCCGGTGCCACGCAGTTTTTTGATCAACAAACTTTCGGCTGGCTTACCCACCATAAACGGAGCACCACTATCGCCACCTCGCAGGAAGCGGGCGAAGTCTTGCATGCTTAGGTTGCCATCGTTATTGTCCGCGTTATGACAGCTAACGCAGCGTTTGGCAAACACACCAGCGATGTCTTTGCTGAAGCTGACCGTCTCTCGACCGGTCGATTCAACTACCTCCAAACGTGGAACTTCAACCACTTTGGCATCAGGCGCCAAACTTGCCAGGCTGGCAGTAGGGTCGGTGCCATCGTATATGGCCCCTTCTTTGATCCAAGTTTTTAGTGCGGCCATTTCATTTGCGGTTACCTTGGTGCCGCCTCGGGGCATATCTCCACTTTCGATCACTTCAATCAAGCGGCTACCTGAAGGGTCGCCCTTGAAAATAACCACGCCTTCGGGCGGACCTTTTATCAGGGTTGCATAATTTGCGGCACTAAAATTACCTTGGGCTCTATTCACATGACAACGACCACATTTGGCAATCATCACCGGGGCAATATGTTTCGTGAAACTTAGATTGGTTGCCGGAAAGTTCAAAGGAATTGTCACAGCACCAGGAGCAATAGCCGGAGGCGGTAACAGAGTACCTGGGGCCACCATCGCGGGAGCCATGGGGGCGTTTCCTAAAGCGGGCATGGTCAAGCCTTCGAGCTCTAAAATACCGTGCGAGTGGGCCAGCTTTTTGTAGATGTCTTTTAATTCTGCGGCCAGTTCTGCTTCATTCGCATCTTGCAGGCTTTTGAGTCGTTCTTGAACGCTCTTCACCACTTTGGCAGATTCTTGGATCTTGCCTTGCTTAATGTAGTTTGACGCCTTGGTAACTTCGGTCTTCAACGTCCGCAGTTCCTTGCGTTGCTCTGTTGTAGGAGCCGACCAACTGACCGAGACCAGGGTACAAAAAGACAACAGAACGCAGCTTAATACTATAGAAGGGCGTTTCATGGATACTCTATCTTCCTCAACAACAAAGATTTTCTAGCACAAATTCGATCAGAAGCCGTTGATACGACACCAGTTAGCAAAACGAATGAATCCAACAAATGTACTCAATCTATTCTAGTTTAACAGCATATTCGAGTTTCAGCGTGGTCGATTACCCAAAAATCAGAGATTCTAAGGCGAGATTCAAGCCTTTGAGGCTAAAAATACACAAATTTTCTGGCTCCGGGGTAGCCCTGGTTGCTCGCAACCAGGGTCGAGGAACTCGACAAGAGACCACACGCGGCGTTCTGCCTTGCTCAACGACTTGCCCAAAGCGCATTCACCCATCAATCAGTAAACCGGCTCTTTTGTAGCGGTAGATACGAGGCGACTTGTGTGATAATCCTCATCACTCAGTTGAAATTCAGGACTTCGAATCCGACTGGGTTGATTTTAAATCTCGCTTCCAATCAGGTTCCGTTAAGATTTTATCCATCAATTCCTTAAATGACGGAGGGGCATCCTCAAATAATAACGTACGGAATGGTGACCTTGGTTCTATTTGCCATTCTGTTTGTCCCACCAAATCGATCTGAGTCTTTGTTATGTAAGCAGGTACTTTATACTCAAAACCAGTGTTTAAGTAAAAAGTAATGTAAAATGAGTGAATACTTTCAGTGGGAGAATCTCCTTTATGACGCAAAGTACTAGCTGCCGACCGTCGTAACAGCACGTCCCAATAGGCGAGGGTTTTCTCATCTGTGCATTCGACGGTTCGCCCGTTTCCCATAAACTCAATACGAGTAATTCGATATTGCTCGCTACCATCTAATAGCTGTGTAAAGTGCCAACGTGGAACATTGCAACGAAGACAAAGACAGAGGCTTAGTAGAACGAAGGCCAGCATTATGTGAACGATTCTAAATTTCAAAATCTTCATACCGAATCGCTTTATATTCTTCTTATGACAGTCCAAGTTCCATTAAAAAATCCGCACCCTGTTATTGGCTGGGCCGAGTGGCTCTGTTGGTGTGATGTTAGATCGCATTGGCCAGCAGGGCAAGTGAGATTTGTTGGCGTGTGCTAGCAACTGCTGGCTGGGTTCGGTTATCTATATCAATACCAACGCTGAAAGTGTTGAACAAATTGCCAGGCATTGTGGTACCCCTACAGGGTACGATTGGGGCAATCGACATCCCCAGGGTGGCGCGACTTTGTCGCTGACCCTGGGCTGTGGAGTGAAACACCGTTGGTGTTTTTTTAAGATTAGAACTTCACCCTGCCGCCGACAATCACATGGGCCGCTTTGCCTTGTAGGGTTTGCCCGGTGAATAGGGTGTTGGAACTGTTCGACTGCATTTGGCTTGGGTCAACTTTCCATTGGAGATCAGGGTCAATGATCGTCACATCAGCATCGGCTCCGGCGGCGAGTGTGCCTTTGTTGATTCCCAGGATGTTGGCCGGGTTGATGGTGAGCTTCGGTAGAATTTCGGCCCAAGTAAGTTTGCCGGGCGAGACCAGATAGGTTCCCACGACTCCAAGCAAGGTTTCGAGCGAGATCACACCAAACGGTGCATGCGTCAGTTCACGCATCTTCTTCTCAGAGGCCCGGGGAGCGTGGCCGCTGGAGATGACGTCGATGGTTCCATCTTTGAGGCCTTCGACACACGCTTCGATATGATCTGCAGATCGTAACGGTGGATTCACTTTGCAATTGGAATCAAAGCTGCGAAGGGTTTCGTCGGTCAGCGAGAAATTTTGCGGGCAGATCCCAGCGGTGACTTTCACGTCACGTAATTTTGCACGCCGTAACATCTCAACCGTGCCAGAGCAGGAGATGCTGGTCAAGTGAAGTCGTCCGCCGGTGGCTTCACACAAACGGATATCGCGGGCCGCCATCACATCCTCGGCTTCTGCCGGAATGGGAGCGAGACCCAAGATCAGCGAAGTCAAACCATCGTGCATCACGCCATCGCGGGAAAGCTGGATCATCTCTGGCCGATTGAAAACTGGTTTGTCGAACATCTGCGTGTATTCGAGAGCCCGGCGTAAAAGCTCTGGGTTCGAGATCGGATTGGAGATATCGCCGAAAGCGACTGCACCAGCTTCGACTAGGGCTCCGATCTCTGAGAGTTCCTCCCCTGCCCTGCCCTTGCTGGCACAAGCGATGACTACCACATTGCAGTTGTCGGCACGGCGGGCTCGTTGTTGAACAAACTGAACTGCTGCGGGTGTGTCGATTGGCGGGTCGGTATCAGGCGTACATGCGATGGTGGTGAACCCACCGGCAACAGCGGCGGCAGTTCCACTTTGTACGGTTTCGTCTTCTTCCCAACCAGGCTCACGTAGTTGGGCGTGCAGGTCAACCAAGCCAGGGGAAACAATTTTGCCTGTGGCATCAATCACAGTATCCGCTGGTTCATCGGAAGCGCTTACGCTGACAATTTTATCGTCTTCAATGCGGACATTGCCGATTTGATCAACCGCTTGGCTGGCATCGATGACGTGCCCGTTTTTGATTAAGATGCTCGACATTGTTGTATTGATCTGTTTGGAAAAAAGTAAGGAATGTCGACTCTTTTAAGCTGTAACATTATTGACCAGCCACAGGGCCGCCATTCGCACGGCCAAACCATTGGTGACTTGATGCAAAATGACCGAGTGCGAACCATCGGCCACATCGGGCGTGACTTCGACTCCACGGTTAATCGGGCCAGGTGCCATAATTAAAATGTCTTCTTTGGCTCGTTCCATTCGCTGCCTGTTCATGGCATACAACAAGGCGTATTCACGGATCGAAGGAAACGGCCGCGTGTATTGACGCTCGAACTGAATTCGCAGCAAATTCAACACATCGCAGCGCGGCAAAATGTCATCCAAGTTATGGGCCACTTCCACGCCTAAGGCTTCCCACTGTCGAGAAACCAAAGTGGAAGGTCCACACACAATCACGTGAGCCCCGAGTTTCTTTAAGCCCCAGATGTTTGACCGGGCAGTGCGGCTATGGGCAATGTCTCCTACCAGGGCAACCGTGAGCCCTGCAATGTTGCCCCGGTGTTGACGAATAGTCAGCATATCGAGCAAGCCTTGCGTTGGGTGTTCGTGCGGGCCATCGCCGGCATTGATCACACAGCAGTCCAAGTTTTTCGCCAGCATTTGTGCAGCCCCAGGGGCGCTGTGCCGACACACGAGCGTATCGATCTGCATCGCTTCGATGGTCTTGGCGGTATCGATCAGCGTCTCGCCTTTGGAAAGGCTGCTGCTGGAAGCCGAGAACTCGATATTATCGGCACCTAACCGGCGTGCGGCCAAGGCAAAACTGGTGCGGGTTCGGGTCGAATTTTCGATGAAAAGATTGACCGATGTCTTGCCGGATAGTACCGAGAGTTTGTCTCGACAGTCGTTCGTAGCATCTTTAAACGCTTGGGCCGTGTCAAGAATGGCGGTGATTTCTTCGGCAGAAAGACTTTCAAGGTCTAATAGATGACGTCGTTTCCAGACCGAGGGTAATTGTTCAAGGGCAGGTGGTAGTTTGCTCATCGTCCTCGATGCGGCAGAGGTTATGCTAAAAGTTATCAATGAAAGCACTTGTACAAGTTTAGGGGCTGCTGAAATATCCGGCAAGCGGCCCTAGCTTTGTTTCACGCAGAAATCGCCTATGCTTTAGTAATAAAGTTGCTCGAATTCACGATTATTGCCTGCCACCCTGTTTTAGCCTGATTGATATCTATTCATGAAATACGCCGATCGACGCTCCCAAGTTGTGGTTCAACTGAGTCAATCAGCCCAAGCCAAGTCAATTTCTCAAGGACTAGCACAAGCGGGCCTGTGTGTTGTTGATGAAGTAAAGGCCGGTATGCAGGCACTTTTGATTACCGATTTGCCGCTGCCAGAACATCAAGATTTTGATGCCGTGATTGGAATTGGAATTCCCAATTACCAGGTCGATCTCTGTTTTGCCGCCGATGTGCCTACCAGTGAAGTGGTTACGGCGAGTCAGTTGCTTACCAAACTTTTGAGTCAACAGAGCCGACTCTCTAGGATGAAAAAAAAGAAACAACATTGGAAAAAGGCCGCGTTGACCGACCCCTTAACTCAATTGGCCAACCGCCGAGCCTGGGAACGTCGAGGATTGAAACTGGTCACAAATGCCTTGCGAAATAATCTGGTACTTACACTGGCAATCATTGACGTCAACCATCTGAAGCAAGTGAACCGAGAGCACGGCCTGCCAATGGGCGACTGGTTACTTGAATGTTTAGGCCAAGTACTAAAGAGCACATTCAAGCAGCAATTGGTGGCCAGAATTGGTGGCGACGAGTTCGCCGTACTTGGCGTTGATATCTCGATTAAAGAAATGAGTGATCTCATCAACATGGCACAAGATCAGTTCACCCAGATGGTTCAAACCAAACTACCAGGTTTTGGTAAGATTTCGTTTGGGATATCGACCCAGCAATGTCGTTCTGATGGGCACGCAACGGAGTTGCTTGCATCACTGGTTCATGCTGCTGATACGCAGTTACGAGCGGCGAAGAATGAGAGGGATTAATTCGCAAGGGTGAAGTAGCGATGTTGAATCCTGGGTAGCCGCGTCATCGATTTTGGAGAACGCATGCCACTTAATAACGCTTATTCAAAACGATGCCGGGGTCGACGTTAGTCGATTAGATGCTAGACCGGTTTCCATTGATTTTGAATTTGAGATGAGTACAAAACTCAATTTTGAGTTCAGCGTAAATCAGACCGCTGTATCCTCGGATCGCCTTCGGCGACACCGGCGACGTTCCGAATGCGTTTGATCCTGAAGCACAGTCAACACCGGAATCGTCGACGGTGCTACACAGTGTGCTACGAACCTAAAGACTGCCCATCTTATTTTATCGGCATAATCTTAATAATCGGTAAAGCCACAGAGATAAAATTTCCGATGAGGAGACTAGGCAACTCTTTTTTGAGAGCCAATGCGCAATCACTGCTTTCAGTGATAGCGTGACTACTACTCCCCCAAGGAAATCAAATATGTCTGTTGGTCATAATTCGCGACAAGGTCGAAAGTTGCCGTTGTATACTTTTCCAGCTTTGCTTTTGATTTTATTGGGCACTGGTTGTTCCATGTTCAACAACAAGACCATCGACAGTGAAGAGCTTCCGGATGGCTATTATGAACAGAATTCACTAGGCCAGGTTGCTCCGGCCAGTGCGATGATGCCTGTGGGACAGATGCCAGTGGGCCAGATGACACAAGGGAATCAGCCGATGGCCATGAATGCTCCTGCTCCACAAGGTCCGCCCAAGATGGTTTTGGTCGAGTTTGTACCAAGCAAAGGTGCCACTGAGTTTAAAAAGATGCCGCTGTATGGTCCGATGACGGTTCAGCAAATTATTGAGCAATCGGGCGCCACTGCGAAATTCAAACGGCTTGATGTGGCCGTCTCTCGCTTGCCTCAATACCCGGGCGGAGCTCCTCAGAAGTTGATCTCACAATATGATCACGTGAATAAAAAAGTGCCGATGAGCCACGATTATTTTTTGCAGCCTGGTGATCGCATCGTGATTGTCGAAAACACTTCCGGCGTATTCGACGATCTCTTCGGTGCCACCCTCAACCCTATTCGTAAAATGACCGGCGCCGAGAAGAATAGCCGTTCATTTTAGTGAGAGTGTGCAGAATCCGCACACCCTCTGATGAACTAAAAGTCGAGTCCCTTTAAGACAGGAACCTTAAATCAAATCGACTTTTCGTTTGGGTCGACGGGCTTTGTGTTGGCATTCGACGCAGACGCCGTTGACGATGAATTTGTGACCAGTCACGCGGAAATGTTGTTCTTTGGCCACGGCATCTCGAATCTTGGCCAATTCTTCACTATGGAATTCAAACAACTGCTGGCATTGGGTGCAGTAAAGGTGATCATGGTCAGGGTAGCCATAATCATGTTCATACACGGCCCTGCCTGCGATGTCTAACTTGCGTAACAGGCCAGCTTCTACTAGTTCGGTCAAACTACGATAGACCGTGGGTCGACTGACTCGATTGGGTCCGGCGGCCATCTTTGATAGTTCATCAATCAGGGTATCTGCATCAAAGTGTTCATGCTTACTGAAAACATGATCAACTAAGATCCGGCGAGGCTGCGTGACACGCTTGCCCTTGCTTTGCAAATACTCTTCAAATCGCTCCATGGGTGAAAGAGCAACATTGACGTCTTCTAAGGTGAATTGATCTGACATAATTGGTTTATAAGAGAAAAAGGAATGTCTTATTGAGACATAGACTCAACACAAAAACCCTGATAACTGCTGGGATAATGAGAATTACGTTTGTGCTAGTCTCAATAAGGAATTGTAAGCCAACAGAAATAGAAAGCAATCCCTATCTGCTATTTGACTAAAAAGGAGGCCCATTTGCATCATTTGAGGGGTCTCAAGAAAAACAAAGACCAGTTTCGATCCATCCGAAACTGGCCTGTGCGAGGTTGCTGATTTGAGTTGATATTGGAGCGTGAAAATTAATCCATAGCTTCAATATCGAACGGTTATCCGATTTCGTCTAAGAGACGATCCAAAGCGATATCTAGTTTGTCGTCGGTAAAGTAACTACCATCTGCGATTTGAGCTTTGATACTTGCGACTTTATCAGCGCGAATATCGGGCAACTCTTTCGCACGACTTACCATGTCGGCTTCGGCAGAGATATCTAATTGGTCAACCGTATCAACCCTGGATGGTTGACTGGTTGGACGGGCGTTTGCTCGGTGCGGGCCAGCAATTGTTTGCGGACCATGTACTTGGGTGAGGCCATTGATTTGCATTGTGTTTCCTACTTCCTACTGAGTTGCATCACGTGTCTCAATTCTATCAACGGGCTAAACCGAATGAGATTTGATGATGACATCCTTCACGAATTTTTTTTGACCGGAACCTTGAAAGACCAGATAATAATGTCACGCATATTAAGTAATGTGAAATCTGATCTATCCAAGTATCGTTTACTGCTTTCGATTTTTGCCGCATTCCGTGTCAACCGAGCGAATCCGTGCGAAGTATAAGACTTCACGGCAGAGAAGAGTGAAAGTACCCTAATCATCGTCATGCTAGCATCGACATTGCAGCAGTTTCAAAACAAGTCTCCTTGTACCGAATCAAGGCAACCATACGCTTTGAGCCGAGTTTACCGCTTGAGTCTGTTGCTTTGTGTCAACAAAAGCCAGCATGTTGAACTTTCACAACAACGCAAACATCTCAGGCTCCTTCCTTGCGATAGTTTGTAGTTGCTTGTTCCCCTTCATACGCTATAACCCGACCTAATGTTCCGCTATTTCGGCTGAAATCTTCGATCATCGCGTTTTTAACTGGGGAACTGGCTTGGCAAATATAAGAAAAAACGGGTTCACTAACAATCGCAATTGCGGCAGAACTTCCAAGTTTCTTTAGCGATTTTAACGATTATTCTAGTAATTCTTTCCCCGAGCCCAAGAATCTGCATAAGATAGCCAGTTCCAGGAACCTCTGGTGCGTCTTTCAGTAGACTTTCAATGACTTCTACAGTGGCAAATGAATCACGGAGAAACGCCAGAAAGCTGTCTAGCAGCGTGCTGAACTTCTTTTTTAAATTTTGCTCGTAACATACGACTGTCGTCGATCTCGTAGGGTCCGCTATTGCGGACCCTACGAGATCGATGGCCTGCTGCCACACCGTTATCAAAGTGTTCAGCCCAAATAACACTAGATTTTCACTTTGTTTTCTGTCTAATATGGCAATTCAATTAACTGCAAATTTCTTTGTGTAATGCCGCTGTTTCTGTGTGGCTTACCGCTAGATGTCTTAATTGTTCCGACCTTGCTACTGTAATTTGTCGAATCGACATTAGTCTCATGAGGTCAAACCTTAACTCCCGCCTTAATTGAGTTCTGAGTCCCTAGCTGTGCAAAGTAATGGTATTCATTTTCGTAACTCAAATGCGATGATTAGCTAGAGCTAATGTCGCAATTACACAAGGTTAATTTGTTGTGAACGATCCGATTGTTTCAGCCATTCGCATGAAACTCGACGACCCCCGAGACCACACCACAATGCAGGTCTCGTTGAATGACTATATGCAATTTTCATCCTGGATTGACCAGCAGTTAATCACGTTGCAGGTAAGTCAATTTGCGCAGAGTAAAAATGTGTGGCATCAGAAAAATGGCAATTGGTCAACGAATATGATCAATCGTTAGCAGAAGCTACTGCTTCTTTTTCTTATTCGCGCGGCTATTGGCAATCGCTGGCCAATACTTGTTTTCAGTCCGCTGTTGAAGCATTACATTAGCCATTTGCTTTACGATATCTGGGTGCTTGGCGGCAACATTGTTTTCTTCCCCGAGATCACTATTTAGGTCATACAATTCCATTGGCACTTCAGTACCCCAGCGGATTGCTTTCCAGTTGCCCATGCGTACTGCTTGATGAAAAGGGCTGTGCATTTCCCAGTACAGGAATTTTTGGACTGGCTGTTGTTTGCCCTGCAAAGTGGGCAAAACGGAAATGCTATCCAGGCCACTCGGCACAGCAACGCCTGCTAGCTCACAAGCGGTGGCGAAGAAGTCTTTGTGAGTCCAAGCGTAATCACTTTCTGAACCAGGTTTGATTTTACCCGGCCAACGCACAATCATTGGGCAACGAATTCCGCCTTCATACGACTGCCGTTTAACTCCTCGCAGTGGACCGTTGGAATCAAGGTCTTTTAAGAACTGTTGATTCGGGCCGTTATCAGAGGTGTAAAAGACAATCGTGTTTTCATCCAAGTTTAATTCTTTCAACAACGCCATCATCTCGGCGATATCGCCATCCATGCGGGTAATCATGGCCGCATAGTTTTTGACCATCTCTTTCCAGGGCTTGTTTGCATACAGTGAATTATCAGGCACCACATAATCACCATGCGGTGGTGTATACGGCAGGTACAAGAAGAACGGGCGGTCTTGATACTTGCGAATAAAATCAAGGGCCGCATCGGCGATGACATCGTGTGAATAAGTTTCCTTCTTCTTACCTTCGTTACCAACTAGCGGAACGTATTGATCATCTTTCCACAATTTATCGGTGTAATAATCGTGGGCGTGGACTTGGTCTAAGTATCCAAAGAAATGATCAAAGCCATGCTTCGATGGTTCGCCTGTCGTGCCTGGATTCCCGAGCCCCCATTTGCCAAAACCGCCGGTCACGTAACCAGCTTTCTGTAGTACCGTGGCAACCGTTAAATCATCTTTGGCCAACGGAACCAAAGGGCGATCTGCAAAATCACTATGATGTGCCTTGGCCGTGTTGTCTCGTCGGCGGCAATGGCCTGGATGCAATCCGGTCATCAACACACAGCGTGAAGGACCGCAAACCGAGGAGCCACTATAACAATTCGTAAATCGCAACCCTTCAGCCGCCAACTGATCCATGGCCGGGCTGATTTGTTGCTTCGAACCATAACACTTCAAATCAGCATAGCCTTGATCGTCGGCCATGATAAAAATGATGTTAGGTCGCTGAGATTTCTCTACTCCATCCGCCAGGTTCACGAAAAAAACTGCAATCAATATCGGCAATAGGGAAATGGAGTTCTTCATAGATCATTCTCAATCATTGTTAAATTAGTTTTTCATTTCATCCAAAGTTAGACGCGAATCGTTATTCGTGTCTAACTGTTTAAAACGCTTTGTCAGAACAGGCACATTTCGTACTTCAGGATTGCCAATAAATTCTTTCAGTGTCACAAAACCATCTTGATCCGTGTCTCTCACCTTAAACAAATCAGCGGGTAATCGTGGTTGCTTTCTTTTAGCAGCAGGCTTCGGTTGACGCTTGGCACCTGGCTCTGCTGGAAACTTGGGATGAGACGCCAGCTTGCCATCAAGATAGTGATCAAAATAACTTGATCCTGCACCTGAGAGCGGGGCATCCAGACCAGGGTCGACTAATTCGTCAGCCCATTTGGCCAGTTTCGCTTTCAACCGTTTGGCTATTTCTGGATGCTGAGAAATCAAGTTCTCTTTTTCATGTTGGACGCTTGCCACGTTAAACAAATAGGCCCGTTTGTCACCTTGAAGATACTTCCAATCACCGGCACGAACCGCTGCCTGACCTGCCCAACGCCAGAAGAGTGCCTCATGTGGATCGCCCGATAGTTTTTCGTTGAGAAATGGAACTAAATCGACGCCATCGATTTTATCATCGAGTTCCAATCCAGCGGCAACCAGAGAAGTGGCGGTTGCGTCGAGGGAAATCGCGGGTCGATCATAGACTTTATTCTTTGGAATCTGATCAGGCCAACGCATAATATAAGGCACGCGAATTCCGCCTTCGGTCAGCATTCCTTTTTCACCAACCCAGGGATCATTCAACGATCCATCCCAGCCAGGGCCACCGCCTGGTGCATCGATCTTGTGAATTTTCAGCGGGGCTCCGTTATCACCAATGTAAAAAATGAGCGTGTTATTGGTTGCCCCTTGTGCTGCGAGAGTCCTGGAGATCAAACCGACACCATCGTCGACTGCTGATAACATCGCCAAAGCCAGGCGGCGACGTTGGGGCATTTCGCCAGGGAAGCGATCCAGATATTTCTGCGGAGCTTCTAAAGGAACATGAGGGGCAAAAAATGAGACATACAAAAAGAACGGTTTTTCTTCCTGTGCATGTCGCTTGATAAAGCTCGATGCCCACTCAGCTTGAACATCAATCCGAAATCGCGTGTCGACATGCACGA
>NVWB01000195.1 GCA_002733575.1 Blastopirellula sp.
CGACCAGTGGCGGGCTTGATCCAAATACCGGCGTCAACTTGAACTACTTCATCAACAAAGATGGCTTTGCCAAACCCACCGCTAATCTTCCAGGCAAAGGTCCAACCTGGATTAACGGCCTAGTCAGTGCCAAAGACAAAGCAGGCGAAGAACGCTTGTTCGCCATGTACGTCAAAATCAAACCGCCGTTGACAACGTATGAACGTGGAATCATTGAATTCGACGACCAAACACAACAGTTTGGCAGCCAAATAAATATCCCGCTGGATGCACCACTCTATCCAACAGGGCACCCTATGAAGCACAGTGAAAACGGCGTGGAATACGTTTACTTTGGGCACCCTTTTCCAAATATAAGAGTGCGAGCCACCGCCGAAGCAATACGTGACATATCAAACTACGAAGCCTTCACCTGTTTGAAACAAGGTTCACGCGCAGACTCGGCAGAAGTTGAGCGGGATGAAGCAGGCAAGTTGCATTACAGTTGGAAGCACGATACGCCGCCAGTTTTTGGCAAGTTGCGGCAAGCGTTGATTCGACAGAAAAAAATCAGCAAAGACGAAGGCCCTATTCAATTACAAGACGCGGAAACCGGCAAACAAGTCACCGCACATGGCGGTTCGGTTTATTGGAACGAATATCGCAAACGCTGGGTCGCAATCATTCTGGAAACCTTCGGCACATCGCTATTGGGAGAAATCTGGTACGCCGAAGCCGATTCTCCAGTGGGCCCCTGGGTGCATGCCCGCAAGATTGTTACGCACGAAAAATACAGCTTCTACAATCCCAAGCAGCATCCAATGCTGGATCAAGATGGCGGCAAAACCATCTTCTTTGAAGGCACCTACACCGTGATGTTCTCCGGCAACCCCGATCAAACCCCACGTTACGATTACAATCAAATCATGTACAAATTAGATTTAACCGATCCTCGGCTGGCGTTGCCGGTTGGCAAGTGAGAACGGAGGGACAGCGTAAATGTCAAAGTCAAACATGCTACTCCAACACAAAAAGTCGACTGCCACAGAAGGCTGGCAAGTGTTGTCAGGTGTTTCAAGCACGGCGGTAGTTTTTGTATTGGCTCCAATTATTGCACGCTTTCTAGGTCTTGATCTTCCCACGTGGTTTCTGATTTGCTGGTACACATTTCTTGCAATAATTTTCTTACTAGGCATGCTCTACGCTATCCCAAATATCCGCGCCAAAGCCACTTTTACTTGCGAGCTAGATGAACACGAGATTCGTTGTGTCTGTCCGGTTGAATTATGCGGAGAGAGTTTCACATTAAAACTCAGCGAAATTAAAGGCATTGAACATGAAGAGGATGAGGGTTCACACGAGTGGTATCTCGTCGATGCTTCAGCCCGCCGTTACCTTGTGCCGACGAACTACGGCAACCCGGCTGATGAATTTATTAAGTTGATCAAAGAATTGAAGCCGGAACTAGATCATGACTGGCCGGTTTAGAATTCTCTCCCCGGCAGACGGAAATTCTTTCATAGCCTATAATGCGTAGATCAAATGTAATCTCTAACGCATAACTTCCCAAAAAAATAGAAGCCCCAATGAGTGATTTGCCGAACTGCCCGCAGTGTGACTCAGAATTTACCTATGAAGATGGCATCATGCTGGTTTGCCCCAATTGTGCGCATGAGTGGTCATCCGAGGCATCTGCTGATAACGACGAAGACGGTTCGGTCATCAAAGATGCCGTAGGCAACCCGCTGCAAGATGGCGATACGGTAACTGTGATCAAAGACTTGAAAGTCAAAGGCAGCACCCTGGTGGTCAAAGTTGGCACCAAAGTGAAAAACATTCGGCTGATCGAGGGCGACCATGATATCGATTGCAAAATCAAAGGCATTGGCCCAATGCAACTGAAGTCAGAATTCGTCAAAAAAGCCTAACCCATAAAAGTCTTCTTCCACTTCATCCTTCCTTTCCAAGAAAGCCCTACCATGACCCACCCAATGAACTGGAATAGCAAAAACTTGACCCATGGCTGGCAACGGGGCGTAACCGCTTTTTACTATGGGCTAGGGCTCACCGACGAAGATTTTGACAAACCGCAAATCGGGATTGGCGTGCCACTTCTCGAAGGCAACCTGTGTAATGTGCATGCCTACAAACTGGGCGAAGCCCTGAAGCAAGGCTGCGAAGCCGAAGGCCTAATCGGCTTCCCCTTTGGCACACCGGCGGTCTCTGACAACATCACGCAAGGGCAAGAAGGAGGCAACGCCAGTTTGCCTTCTCGCAATATGATTGCCAACGCAGCTGAGTGCGTGGTGAGTGCTCACAGCTACGACTTTTTAATCGGCATGCACAACTGCGATAAAAACGGCCCCGGTTTTGCCATGGCGTTGGCCCGGTTGAATTACCCTGGCCTGATCGTCAACGGCGGCAGTATCAAGCCCGGCTGTCATCGTGGTGAAGACACGTCGATTCTCGATGTCTACGACTCGCAAGCTGCCGCCGCTGTGGGCGAAATGAGCGAAGCCGAAGCCGATGAAATTCTGAGAACTGCTTGCCCCGGTGCTGGTGGTTGTGGAATAGCCGCTTCGTTCAACACCTGGGGCATCGCAATGGAAGCCATCGGTTTGAGCCTGCCCTACACTAGTTCGATTCCCGCCGAAGATCCGGAGAAAATAGTCGAGTGCAAATCGATTGGCAAGCATGTCAAACTTCTGCTAGAGCAAAATATCCGCCCACGAGATATTCTCACCAAGAAAGCCTTTTGCAATGCAGCGGCCACCATTGCCGCGATGGGTGGATCGACCAATGGTGTGTTGCACTTGATTGCGTTGGCCCAAGAAGCAGACGTTGACTTCACGCTGCACGATCTACAAGCCATTGTCCGCAACACGCCGGTACTTTGCAGCTTCGCCCCGCGAGGTAATCGCACCATGTACGACTTGCACAAACTGGGCGGCACGCCGATGTTGATCAAATATCTAATCAAGCATGGAATCGTTGATGGTTCGTGCTTAACCGTGACCGGCAAGAGCCTTGGCGAAAGTGTGGCCGATGCCCCGGAAGTGCCGATCGATCAAGATTTGATTTCGCCGATTGATGCTCCGCTCAAACCGTATGCCGATATGCAAATCTGCTTCGGCAACTTGGCCCCCGGCGGTATAGTATTCAAAGTATCAAGCATGGATGAGCCCAAGTTCGAGGGCCGCGCTATCTGTTTTTCTGATGCCAAAGATATTGTTGATGCGGTTGAAGCCAAGCGTATCAAACCAGGCAGTATCATCGTACTGCGATATCTTGGACCTGTGGCCTCTGGCATGCCGGAAGTATTGGTTGCTACCGCAGCACTTGCCGTGCCAGAACTTGACGGCAAAGTGGCCTTCATTTCGGACACCCGGGTCTCTGGCGTTTCGCACGGAGCCATCGGCGTTCACTGTGCCCCCGAAGCAGCAGTCGGCGGACCGATAGCCCTGGTCGAAGATGGCGACACGATCTCGTTTGATCTACTGGCAGGCGAGATCAAACTCGATGTAGATGACACAACCCTGGCCCAACGCAAACAAAACTGGACCGCCCCTGAGTTGAACTTACAACGCGGCTATCTGGCTGACTTTAGTGCCACAGTTTCACAGGCTGATAGTGGTTGTGTGAGTAAGGCCTTGCATCGGGGCGTGAGTTGATCTGGCTATGATGGAACATAAAGCCTTTGCATTTGACTATGACCGATTTGAGATTGAGCTTTTGTCGATATAATTTCACTTGATATAGACTTAACTATACGAATCATTCATGGACATTCAACAATTCAGAGAAAACTATATTTCCAGAATTGAGGAGTGTTTGTCTCGATTAAATCGTCCAACGAGATTAGAAAGACTTCAAACTTACTACTTCACTTGGTCGCTACCCCAGCATCCGTCAGACGACAACTTGTATCAGTTTATGTTGAAGCTAATCGAAATTAGAGAGATGTCTCAGAGGCAAGTAATAGAGCATCTGCATTCGTCTTGCGAATCTGGTACACCTTATTCAACAGAAGATCTGAAACCAATCTTTGGAATATCTGTCGATTCTGAAAGTGATAAAAAGATTTTGGAACACTTGAAAATGCATTATCTGATATTGGATGAAATTAGAACTGAATTGGTGAGTATTCGTGGTTGATACCCAAGAACTGGCTTTCCAATCCCTAACCACGCTCAAATAATATCAACCAACACCCCCTATACATATTGCTTTATCAATGAATCCCATTGATAATCAATGTTTCATTCACTGGTTCATTCCAACTGTTTCACTTTTGCTGAAGGTAGATAAATAATGATTCACCGCAGGTTCTATTACGGTTTGGCTTTTTGTGCAGTGATCACTTGTTTAGCAACTGCGAATGTTGGCCTTGCTCAGGAGGATGCAAGAGTCAGTAGGCTCGATGACTTGAATCTGCCGACGAATCCTCAGGCTTGGATTAACTCGGCTCCGATCACGAAAAACATGCTGCGGGGCAAAGCGGCCATTTTTTATCTTTACGAAGAAGGCTGCCCCAAATGTGCCGCAAAATGGCCTGGTATTATGGCGCTTGCCAATAAAAACAAATCGTATCCTGTCGTGATTATTGGAGTCAACTCCGGCACATCGCCTGCTGGGGTGGCCAGTTATGTTCGGCAAAAGAATATTAAAATCCCGGTCATTATTGATCCGAATCGAACCTTAGAAAAACAACTGATCTCGACAGAAATCAGTTTGCAAAATGTCTATCAAGCTGCCGTGATTGGGGCCGATGGCCGAATTTTCCCTGCCAGTGGAGGCGATATGGACGCTTCCGTAACACGTGCATTAGCCACCAACCCGAGTTGGAAGATTGACCCGACCGGCATGCCACAAGAACTGTTGCCAGCCTGGCAAGCGATTGAATTTGGCACCTTTTCAACTTCGTCCCGCAGTGTAATCAAAGGGCTGAACTCAAGAGACCCTAAAGTGAAAACGGCCGCCGAGAAATTGAACAACTATGTGCAAACCAACCTACAAGCCAAACTGACCACCGCAGACACAGCCAACGCCACCGAAGAAACCAAGTTCACCGCGTACCAGATTTACAGCGAATTAAGAATTGCCTTCAAAGGCTACGAGCTACCACCGCGAGTGAACACCAATCTCAAAGAGCTTGCCAAAAACGCCACCGTAAAAAATGAACTGTCCGCCTTCAAACGATATCAGGCGGCGGTGAAATATCTCGGTTCCTCGTCCGAAGCTGCCCGGCGCCGTGGCAAGAAAACCTTAGAAACCTTGATCACTCAAGAACCCAACACCCAAGCCGCTTTGAAAGCAAAAGAGGCAATTGGGCGTTTGAATTGATGTGGGAATCTCTGTAGCTGGTTGCGGTAGCCTGTAGACGGATTCGTAAGAATCCTATTATCAGCATTGAGGGTTCCCTGAAGTCTAACGACTTCAGCTACGTTTGATTCTCGCTAGTGATTGTTGTTAAAATCATGGAACGCTTCAATCGACCGTAGCACACACTGGCAAAATGCCAGTGGCACACCAGCGATATTGAAAACCGCTCAAACCCATACCAAATCATTGTTTAATTCTCTTCCAATTGCTACGATACATTCTGGCGACTTGAACACAGCAGGAGACCTGGTATGGACAACATATCTAATGAAGAGAATGACACATCACAGTCGAAGCCTCGTAGAACATGGTGGCAGTTGATTCGGCGTATGGTTTTTCTTTATGTGATTGTTCCGTATCTTTCGTTGACACTGCTTTGCTTTGTCTTTCAGCGAAAAATGATGTATGCCCCGACGGTGGCCGAAAGTCTGCAAGTCGAAGCCTTGGGTCTCGATCTTGAATTGATTCATGACGAACAAATTCAAACACCCGATGGAGAAACACTCAATGGCTGGCACTTAACACCGCCGTTAGCTGATCTTGAAAACAAATCTCCGCTGATGATTTACTTTCCTGGTAACGCATCCAACCGGCATGGTCGGATTACCGATTTACGTGAAGTCGCCGCCGCAGGTTTCAATGTGTTGATCTTCGACTACCGCGGTTACGGAGACAGCAGTGGCAAAACCACAGAGAAAAACCTGACCGCAGATGCCCGGTTGGTTTGGAAGTACGCCCGAGAAGAATTGAACTATGACGAAGATCAAATTGTTGTCTTCGGGGAATCACTCGGCGGTGCAGTCTCGCTTTCACTTTGGGCCGCCGATAACCCGAACCCTCCGCAGCCTGCCGCATTGATTCTCAATAGCACGTTCTACAGTATGCCGAAAACGGCCGCTTATCACTACCCGGTGTTTCCATTTCGATATCTGGTCCTCGACCGCTGGCCATCGATGGATCGTATTGAAAACGTCTCGGCCCCGATCACAACTTATCACGGCACAGTTGACCAGATTGTTCCGGTAGCCCACGGAAGAGAATTGGCCCAAGCCGGGAACAACGTGGAGTTCATCGAGCTACCCAACTGCGGCCACAACGACATCCCGATTCACCATTTGCGAACCAAGTTGGAATTAGTTCGTGCAGAGATGATGGAGAAAACCGCCATCCCACTGAATGAACTCTAATCGCATAGATCTCGTAGGGTGGCTGCTCGTCAGCCGCCTGTTTATCGATGTTATTTCTTTAGGGAGAGCCAATCTAAAACAGGGCAACAATCAAATACGCTTGAACTTGCATAACAGAAGTTATCGTTGAATAACAATGAAGATAATTTCTCGTGCAAAGTATTCAACCAAAGCAAACCGCACAAACAGGCGGCTGGCAAGCAGCCACCCTACGATTGTTTTAAAAATGTTCTAGATCGGTGCCGGGAGGTCTCTTGTTTTGAACAGCCAGAAAGCGGTGGCATAACTTGTCACGCACCCTAGTAGCAGCCAGCCCAAGTAGGCGAATGCTCCGTAACCAGATTCGCCTGCGCGGTTTTCAAACAGAAAAGTCCACAAGGTATCCGGTTCATGTACAGCATAAGTTGCCAAGACTTCAGGTTCATACCAAGTTAGTATGGTGAAATAGGCCAGCCACTCTTGCCCTTCGATTGACAGGGACAAAACGCGTAAGATCATTTGGATCACCATGAAGCCTGAGACAATGCCGATGGTTCGCCAGCGGTAGCGATCCCAGGAAGACATGAGCGTGGTGACTCCTGCAAAAAACAGACCCAGGCCCATTAGGTTAAGTGCCGATGGAACATAGATACTCACGTCAACAAAGTCTGAAAGCGGAGCCCTGTCTGGGGAATCGTCATCAGTTGTAAATGGCAGCGGAACATCGATATTAAATAGCGGCAATGTCAGGGTGATCGGCTTCTTTTCGATCTTCACAGAAGTTGTTTCTACGCCAACATAAATACCGGCCCAACCGCTGCTGGCAATTAGCATCACCCCAAACACTGTAATGATGGCATTGGAAAGGAGCCACTGCACACGACTAATCGGCTGTGCCAGTAGCATCTCTAGTGTTCCTATCGAGAGTTGTCCACTCACGGCAGCCGAACCCCGCGCGATGGTCCAGACCAGCATTAAGATGATCACCATCGGCTCGTTATAAGTAATGGCAACACGGCCAGGGTAGGTGATGAGCTGTTCAAAGCTGACGGACGACAGACGCTCAACTTCAGGCCGCAGTATCTCAAGGATGCCTTGAAAGCGGCTCATGTCTACCTGGCCGACAATCCAGACGCGGATCATACAGAAGCCAAACATCGTCAGGGCACAACCAAACATCAACAGACGGGCTTCGCGAAATGCACGAGAAAGAAGATGCAAATTCATGGGCTCACCTCTTCTGCGGTGGTATCGTGGTGTTGCTGATAGATGGCCTTTAATCCGATTTGACGAATTTGCACTTCCGATGCGTTTAAGCCAGTCAGCCAAGGCAGGATCGGTGATAAATCTCCGTTCGTGCTAAACTGAATTCGTTCCCCTTTGTGCTCAAAATTGGTCATCAATGAAGATAAATCACTAGGAATCTCGGGCATCGCATCTGGCAACCGGCACTGAATAATATGTTGATTCCGCAAGTTAGCTAAATCTTGGTCATGTACCACTTGGCCTGATCGCATGATAATGGCCCGTGAACAAATGTCTTCAATTTCCGATAACACATGCGAGCAAATCACCACGGTTTTTCCTGCATCGTTCGCTTCTTTGATCAAGTGGATTACTTCCAGTCGCACGTTAGGGTCTAAACTGGTGGTCGGTTCATCCATGATCGCCACGGGCGATTCGTTCGATAAAACAATGCAAAGCCCCAGTTTCTGCCGCATCCCGGTCGACATGAACGCAACGCGGCGAGAGAGATCTAAGTCTAATCGTTTGGCCGTATCCAAAGCACGCTGATAGTTTCCGTGGGGGTGAACTTCGGCAAAAAACTGCAACACATTACGTCCACGCATGGCACCAGGCAAACGGACATCGCCGGGCAAGTAGGTTACCTGTTGGTGAACCAAGTTCTGCTGTTTTTGACAGTCGTGACCGGCGATTTGCGCTGTGCCTGAAGTGGGGCGAAGAAAACCCATCAACAGCCGAAACATGGTTGATTTTCCGGCACCGTTGGGCCCTAGCACGCCGCAGCACTGCCCCTGTTCAATCGTGATCGACACATTGTCTAGCGCGGTGAAGTTGCCATATCGTTTTGTAAGATTATTGGTAGCCAGCATTTCTTGATAGTTTGCCTCTTTGTATCGCTTACTGCTGCTAACCGAAAAAAGTTTCAGTTCACAACCAGTAAGTTCACACAATTATCGCATGTTTGTCGCAATCAGCAAATCCCACAAAAAAAGCCGCTGATGAAGCACCAGCGGCTTGTGGGATTTTAAATATTTAATGCTTTACATCAACCAAAAATTATCGATTAAACAGAAACGCAGGGCTGTTCAATAAGGCCCAAGTCAGGTCTTGAGCGCCCGTTAATCGAAGATTGTTCTCCAAGGATGCCGCTTTATCAAGACGCACTTTGAGTTCCGGCAAATGCTTATCAAGTGAAATGTAATGTGCCAGCAATTCTTTTTTTTGCTCGTCAGTTCGTTTGCCGGAATCGATGGCCAAGATATTCTGTACATTTTCAGGCAAACTACTTTTCATCTGGAATGGACCCGGCGTGGTGGTTACCGACACACGGAACTTGCCGAGTAAATGTTTTCCGTCAGAGAACTGAAAGTTCATTTTCAACAACAAGTTGGTGCCAGCTTCAAAACCAAATGGTTTGTTTGCTTCAAAGCTTGCCGTATGATTTTTATTGAACGCAGGAGACACGGCCCAGCCGGTTCCGATATTGCCATCAATCGCTCCGCCTACATCCCAACTAACCTGAGAGAAAGTAGCTTGGGCATTTTGAAGTTTCACATCCACCGTTTTCTTCGCATCGGCTTGATCGATGGCCGTTAGCGTGAGTTCGTTTAACACAAAGTTGCCATTCTCGGCTCGACCTGGCCCGCCAGCCGGTAGTGCAGCATCAGCCAAGGCTTCCAATCGGATTCCTGTGATCGCTTTCTCGGTAGTTGGCAGGGTAATTTCGTACACATCATTGGCCAGTTTGCCAGTGACGATAATCGAGTTATCTTCATTTTTAGTGAAGGTTGCTCCTGCCTTGGATTTCATCTCGCCAGGGCTAAGCGTTTGCCACACGGGAACACGATTGACCGATTTTTCCCATGCGGGCAGTTTGGCAAGCAGTTGCTTTTCGTAGTTCTGGTACTCTGTCAGCAGTTGCTGGTGATCTCCGAGAGACTCGTGTAGTACAGAGACACCTAGTTTCAGTTCTGCTTCCGATGGAAAGCGGTTTAAAATTCGCAGGAAGATTTCTTGGATCAGTTTTTTATCGTCTTTGATTTCGTTGGTTAGCCGGGTCAGTGCATTGTTCGGATCAATAACCGCATTAGACATTGTGGGGCCATTCACCAATTTCATCACCGGGCCTAGCATCATGCCGCCAGTCCGTTCGCACTCGCAAGAACTCTCTCGGGCCGGTCGCCCAAAATCGTCAAGGAATGGAATTCGGGCAGAAACGTCAGGCAGTTGAGCCGATCTGAAACCGACAGGTACGCCGGGCAATCGGATTTGTGTTCCGGTTACATGATGAATCGAATCATACAGCACTTCCGCTGGCAAGCGTCGAGGCAGTGCGTGTGAATAATTGATTTCGTCGTCTTCATTCCATTTTGAACTGCTAACCGATAGCTGGTAGGTTCTTGATTCACAAATCTTCTTGAGAATATGTTGTGTGTTAAATCCACTCTCGATAAAGTCCTTCGTGAGTGCATCTAACAGTTCAGGGTTGGTTGCCGGGTTTCCGGCCCTAATGTCATCAATCGGTTCGATGATGCCGATGCCAAACATATAGCCCCATAAACGGTTGACATAGCTTTTGGCAAAGTATTGGTTTTCGGGCGAGGTAATCCAGTTCGCCAGTTTTTCTCTACGTACTGTTTGGTCTCCGCCAATGTCACCTTGATAAGGGAAGACGGGTGCTGTTACCGCGCCGGTGAGCAGATGTTTCATCTCGCCTGCGTTGGTGTCGTAGATAACTTCAACCAACGGCTTGGCTCCTTCTACGGCAGAGCCACCAATGCGTTGTCCGGCGAAACGCTTGTCTTCTTTGCGACCAATTTGGGTAAAGAACGCTGACATCTCGTAATACTGATTTTGGGTCCAGCGTTCAAACGGATGATCGTGGCACTTGTTACAACTGAAACGGACTGCGAGAAACAGTTGCGTGGTGTTCTCCATCGCTTCCGAAGGATCACGCAATACTTTAAAATACGCACTGGGAGGGTTTTCTAGCGTTGAGCCGGATGCGGTTAGTATCTCGTGCACCATTTGATCATAAGGCTTGTTAGTCGCTACAGACTCTTTGATCCAATTGCGAAACGCATGCACGCCTGGCTCGCCCAGAAACTTTCGGTTGACCTGCAACAGGTCTGACCATTTGTTGGCCCAAAGTTCGACGTAGGGCCCTGAGCCAATGAGTTGACCGATCAACTCATCTCGCTTGACTTTGGTCTCGCGTTTGTCATTCAGAAAAGCACGCACTTGATCTGCCGAAGGAGGAACGCCGGTCATGTCGAGATAAACTCGACGAATAAAATCGGCGTCGGTACACAGCCCACTCGCTTGCACTTTGACACGTTGAAGTTTGTTATCAACCAGTTCATCAATATAATTGTTGATGACCGGCTGTTCCCATTCAAAACCAGAACGGTCGCCCATCACGGTCACCGTGGTGGCAGCGTAGGCACCTTCAAATCTTACCAGTACGGCCGCTTCGCCACGCCGCAAGAGTGTAAGCACGCCGTAGGCATCGCCCACTGCGACTTCAATGTTTCCGCTTTCAATAAACGCGTCGGCAGAAACATCTCGGGTTGTTCCATCTGTGTAAGTAGCCACTACCACAAACTGCTGCGTTGTGTTGGCCCTGGCGATGATTGGGTTTTTCGGAAAGAGTTCAATACTGGCAACACGCGGAACTTCGGTGTTGAGCTTCACGCCACCGGCAATCCAATTACGCAGAATCTCGTATCGACGATCTCCTGACTGGGTCAGTTGACCACCCACATGCGGAACCACGCCGCTGGTTTTCAGCAGCATCAGGCTCTGATCGGGGGCCGCTCGATTAAACCGGCGACCTGCCAGATCATCGACCAAAGCACGATGATCGTACAACGCATCGTAACCACGCAGCGAAAGCTTGAAGCCGTTCTTGCCATCTTTCGAGCCGTGGCAAGTTCCTTGGTTGCAACCCATTTTTGACATCACAGGGTTCACGTCGCGAATGAAATCAGCTTCAAATGTATCTTTTGATCCAGCAACCGTCACGGGGATTTTAACTTGGTGTTTTCCATACGAGAACGCCAGGGTGCCCGTGCCATCATATTCGACTGTGACCAAATTGGAGTCACTCAACGTAACAGCGTCAAGCTTGTCGGTTCGCTTGACTTCTCGCGTTAAGTCAATCGTTTCTCCGGTATCTAACTGGCCGGTGATTAACAGTTGCGAGTAGGCATACGGATTGGTCAATTCAATCTTATCAGGCCAAGCTTCCAGCTTCACAACTTTACTGCCTGCCGGGATTTTATTCGCGGCTAGTGCTGAATGATTGAATCCGACACAAAGTGCGAATGCTGAAAGTGCAACGAGATGTAATGTGTGATGCGTATTAAAGCGTTTCATATCCGAAATCCTGGTCGTGACGAAACGAAAAAAATGGTGAAGATGATAATCGAGTTCAGCAAGTTATTTGCCAGCCACTTCAGCAGTGGTAGGCACAGACGAAAAAGTACGAATCAACTTGCCAGTGGTCGTGTCATTGATATGCACGAGGCCATCAAACCCTACCGAAGCAATTTGTTTGCCGTTAGGGCTAAAAGTTACGCTATAGACAGGCTCTTGGTGGCCTTCTAATTCAAAGACTAATTTGCCATCAGCGGCATTGAAAAGCTGCACACTGCCGGTTCCGTTAAAACTACTGCATGCCACTATCTGGGTGGCATCGTGATTGAAGGCCACATCATAAATACGGCCAGGCATTTGTGGGAACTTGCGAATCAAATTGAAATCATCCCCAATTTTACGTGCCTTTTCGCGGAAGATGCGATAAATCTTTGGCACGCCATCGGCACCGCCAATCAATATCTGATCCTCTTTCGGATGCGTATCGACTGCGCTCAGGCCACCTTTTAAAGCGCCAGGTGTGATTGAGGTGATGTTGTCAATAAACCGCTGCGTGGCCACTTCGGTCAACTTGACCGTCATGTCTCTACCGACCGACATCACATGCTTGCCATCGTTGGTAAACGAAGTATCAAGTGCCCAATCATTATGGGCTCCACTAAACATAACTTGCTTGCCTGTTTTCATCTCAAAAGCCCGCACGGTGTTATCGCCACAGCCAACAGCAATCAGCTTACCATCAGGCGACCAACTGGCCCCATAGATTGTGTCGTAAGAAACGGGAATCGCGTGCAGAAGTTCGTTCTTTTCTAAAGACCAGATTTGTAGTTCACCCAATCTTCCTGGCGAACCACCAGCGACGGCTAAAAACTTTCCATCCGGCGAAAACTTGGCCGCTTCAATTCTTTCTGACATGCCTACCAAACGTGCGGCAATGCCAGAGCCATCGGCCTTGTGAAGCAGCACTTCGTGGTAGCCAGAGACCGCAAGGGTTTTGCCATCAGGCGAATAATCAACCGAAGTCAAGACTGGCGGCAATTCGTATGCCGGTGGATGATCCATATCGTACTTGGTAATCGCTGACGCTGGCGTATTGTCTTTCGCACCTTGGGCGATCCAAGTCGAGATCGTGTTGCGATCGGTTTCACTTAAAGCCGGTTTCCCTTTGGGCATCTCTGCTTCGCCATCGGTCGGGATTAACATTTTAACCAAGTAGCTTTCGTCAGGCTTGTCGGCAACCAGTGCTGGCTCGCCACTTTCGCCACCTTTTAACAATTGCTGAAAGTTGGTCATCACATATTCGCCACCTTGCTTGGCAGGCTGATGACAACCTTGGCAGTTGGCCTGAAAGATGGGCCGCACGTCATCGTAGTAACTGATCAGCTTTTCTTTGGTTGGTTTAGCGTCTTCTGCCTGTAAAACACCAGCAAGACAAAACAGCGATAAGAGCGTAAATATCTGTTTCATAAAAACAATCCAAGACATGCACCAGCGCAAAATTAATCGAGGAGCATGTAAGAGGCACTAATGGAAAGGACGCTTGTCCAAGTGAATACTCGAAAAGCGCAAATAAAGGGGAGGATGACAATCTTCCATCATACCTGTAATCTACCAATGCTTGCAAGCATTTCCGCCCTTAATCGGACGATATCGAGTGTTTTGCTAGCTTAAACACCCCCGATGGGACCAGGCTTTGTAGCGATAACACCGAAGTGACGAGGTTGGTTAGTAATTGAACCCCGTGCAGTATCGAAGCGTACGCCCGCTTAGAAAAAGATCTTTGAACCACGAAGGCTCGAAAAGAGTTAGAAGCAATGCCCAAAAAAGGTTTAACACAGAGACACAGAGGCCACGGAGAAATGAATTCGCACCAGCACACTGTTCCCTCAGTGTCTCTGTGTTTAAAATTCTTCCTTCCTCCCTTCTTCGAGGCTTAGCTATTTGACCATCCGAAAATTAGGTTGCTTAAGCCACCACGCAAGAAACTCTGGAGTTCCGAGGTGAGAAAATACCGGACCCGATATTGATTCATAGGGACTGGCCCATAGCTGGCCGACATCAGATGGTTCGAGGTCACCAAGCCACCCGCCAAAATCAACTAGCCCATCAAGCAGACGGGCGACTTCAATACACAACTCAGCCAAGATGCGATGGTCGACCTGATCGTTGCACATGGCCGCGAAAATCACCTGATCTTGTGGCTGCCAACCAATTAACTCGGAAAGGTCTTCCTCAGCCAACTCGCCTGGATAATCTTCACCGATGCTCCACAGAAATGGCCTGTCGTTCACCCAAAAATCCATCCCTTCAACTTGTGAGGCCTTTGAGGATACAAGATCGGCGACCTTAGAACGCTGCTCGGCGCTCAGTGGTTCTCTAATAATTACAGATGCGGTAGGACCGGCCATGTGCTTTTCTTAGTTTTATAGGGTGGCTAAGACAATAGAGACTACTCGGAGTCGTCAAGTGAACGCCGCATGGCACGGATGCGGTTGTATTCAAAGTGGTATTTTCCATCGTTCTTGCTATACCCGATTTGGGTTGCATAGAACAAATAGAGCCAGCGTTTGCCGTTCACTGTGGTGACTAGTGCTTGAGGGACGTGGCAGGCATCTGCATCTTTGTCAGGTGGAATGAAGTCCAGAATCTCCCAGGTCTTCCCATCGTGAGAAATTGCCTCTCTGAGTTGCCGAGACTTCCAGCGAGATTCGCCTAGTTGAACCGGATACCCGGGGGCGTCAGAAAAGCTGTGATAGGTTGGGCCGATTCGAATAACCTCAGGGTTCGGCCAGTCTTGGATAAGCGGCTGGCGTAAGTCTTGCGTGATTGTGAATCCGCCTGGCTGAGTGAAGATGCCTTTGTTTTCTGCATATCCCATGCACACGCCGGTTCCGGAAAGCCAGTAGTCAAACCAGAGTTGCCACTTGCCTTCGTTCCACATTAAAGACGGTCGATGGAAGTCGCCGATACGTGTGGGATCTGGTTTCGGATCGGCTGTGTCTTCGGCCCGAATCAGTAGCGGCCTGTCTGTCTTGTTCCAATGGATACCATCTTCGGATACTGCGCCCATGACACACTGAACCATTGTGGCTGGGTAGCCTGCTCTTTTATCGAAGTGCTTGGATGTGGCGCTATAGGCCATGTAGTACTTGTTGTCTTTCAACACGACCGATGGATCGCCCACATGCCAGGCTTCGTACCAGCGGTCGCTTGCATGCAACACCGGCAGCCAGCGCTCGGGGTCCATGGTTGTGTCCCAGATTTGGTCTTGGCTATAGACTTCCCAGTTCACTAGGTCTTTAGATCGAGCGTGAAAAATGGCATCGCAACCAGGCCATCCAAGATTGGTGCGACTAGCTGCCCAGCCGAAGAACCACATCTTATAACGATACTCTCCACCGGTCTCTACAACACATGGATTGTACATGTTGTTAAAGTTCTTCAGCAAACTACGCTGGTCTCTCTGCCACGGCTCACCCGAGGCAGTAAATGTAAACATGAGAGACAGCAAGATTGCCGGTAATAAGTGTTTTGTCATTTGATTTATTCACACCAGAATGTGCGACCTCTTGTCGAGTTCCTCGACCCTGGTTGCGAGCAGCCAGGGCTACCCTAATCCAACGGTCCTTCTTCAAAGTCACTCTTATTCACCCAGCCGGCGTTGACTTTTTCGCCGGTTGTGTAGCGGCCGTGGAAGTTTCGGGTGCTGTCTCCGGAGTAGCGGTACAGGTCAAACACTTGGCCGTTGCCGAACATGCGGGGATCGTTTTGGCTTTTGAGTTCGGTTTCCATTTGATAGATCAACGCATTTTTCAGTGTGGTTAGCTTGCTATCTGCGGCCAAGTTGTTGACACAATCGGGGTCTTTTTTGATGTTGTACAGTTCTTCTTCAATGCGTTTGCCGAAGGCTTGATTCCAGAAGCTGAGTTCGGTGCCGCTACGACGAAGATTCAAGATCTCGGTCTTGGTAGGGCTGCCGTCGCAGTTCAAATATCCGGTCTCCGGGTTGCCGGAAGGCCAGCGGTTGACTTCGTAGTTTTTGATGTACAGCATGTTGTCTTTGACAATGCCACGAATCGGATAGCCCCAGTCTTGTGGGCGGCCTGTATCGTGGCGTTCTTTGCCGATGAGCACGTGATCTCGATTGGCAAAGACTTGGCCCGATTTTTTAGAAGTGAAAAACGGGGTCCAACTTCGGCCAGTTAGTGGTTGCATGCCTATGTCGTTTTGATCGACACCGGCCACTTCTAAAAATGTTGGAGCGATGTCGGTGAAGTTGACATAGTCTTCGATCACGCGACCTGGGTTTTTGATTCCTTTGCCCCAGCGAATGGCCAGAGGAATATGGTTCGAGTAATCGTAAGCTTGGCCTTTGCAGCGAGGGAAGGGCATGCCATGATCGGAAGTGGCAACGATCAGTGTGTTTTCGAGTTGACCGCTGGCTTCTAGTGCTTCGATGATTTTGCCCAAGTGTCGGTCGTAGTGTTCGACTTCATACGCGTAATCTAACATGTCATTGCGAATCACTTCGTTATCAGGCCAGAAGACAGGTACATGTTTAATGTCGGACAGTTTTTTGCCACCCTTTTTGATTCCGGCCCCGTATTCATAACCACGATGTGGTTCGGTTGTGCCATACCAAAAGCACCACGGTTTGTCTTTGGGCGACTTTTCAACAAACTGTTTGAAGTTGCCAGAGTAATCGTTGTTCGAAATCCCACCAGCCGGTGGTTTGGCTTTTAGTTGTGCAAACGATTGCCCGGTGATTTTTCGTGATTTGCCATTCACATCATTCGCAAAGCCCGGCCCCCAACCTTTTCCGGTGTAGCCAACGCTGTAACCTTGATCGGCCAATTCTTCGACATAGCTTTTGAATTTGGCTGGAAAGTAGGCCATGTGGTTGCCTGCTTCTTCTAACTGCCACGAGTTCCGCCCGGTTAAAATAATGGCCCGCGATGGGGCACATTTGGCATTCGGCGTATAGGCCCGGTTGAACAGCAGCCCTTCTTTGGCCACACGATCAAACGCCGGGGTGTTGGTCCACCCACAGCCATACGCACCTGCGTGCCCGAACGACCAGTCATCGGCAATGGCGAATAAAATGTTCGGGCGTTTGGCTTCATCAGCAGCTTCGGCCACCGGCAAGACGAGAAGTGTGGCGGCAATAAACAGGGCGGTGCGGAACATGATTCGCCTTTAATAATGGAATGTGGTTGGAGCGGAGAGAGAGGAAGGGGCGTAAAAAAAGACCGCTGCCTTATCTTACGATAAAGCAGCGGTCTGTAGGATTTAATTAAACGATGTATTCGTTTTCTTTGTTGATGCCTGGCATAGGAATTGGGTACTTGCCATCGGCGTCTGACGTGACAGGAGCAGGTCCGCCTGCTGTCATTTTGTCGACATTCGGAGCGAACTCTTGCGGGCAATTGAGCATTTGATCGAATGTGATCTCTTGCCCGGTGTGCGCTGCCATACGACCCATGCTCCCAACCAAACTGGCTTCAACGCCGCGCGGGACTTCGTTGTAGGGCTTGTCGTTAATAATGGCGTCTACCAAGTCATCCCATTCCAATTGGTACGGGTTCTGCTCTGGCTGTGGATAGGCCCAAGTCACTTGCTTGCGATCTTGTTTTTGGCCACTAAAGATGCGAACTTTGCCTGGAGTATGACCAGATGCACTAACAATGGCCGAGCCTTTGCTGCCGTGGACAACGCTAGACATGTTGTTGTAACAGCCAGGCATGGTACGGCCTTTGAAGAACAACTTCGTGCCATCGTCGTAGGTGTATTCTACCGAGTAGCTATCGAAGTTCTGATCGATATATTCACCACGGTAATGTCGCCCGCCGGTCGCTTGGGCTTTGACTGGCCACGAGTTTTTCATCCACGAAGTTTCATCGATTTGGTGAATATAGAAGTCGTTGAACAACCCACCACTGGCCCAAATAAAGCTATGGAAGCGTTCGATTTGGAACATGACTTCGGACTTGTCCGCTGGTTTCGGTTTGGAGAAACCCGAAGCAGTCGGGCCGTGCATACGATAGGCTCGCATGGCAATGATATCGCCGATTTCACCATCTTGAATGCGTTTGTGCAATTCTTGACGACCACGACAATGGCGAACCATTAAGCCAACAGCGGACTTGATGTTCTTTTCGTCAGCTTTCTTAGCCAGTGCAAACATGCGTTTGGCACTCGGGCCATCGGCGATCAATGGTTTTTCCATGAACACATGGATGCCTTTATCGATGGCGTATTGATAATGGACCCAACGAAAAGCGAGCGGTGTGGCCAAAATAACAATGTCACCAGGGTTCAAAGCATCCATGGCATCTTTGTAGGCATCGAAACCGATGAACTGACGTTCTTTGGGTACGTCAACTTTATCGGGTGTGTCTTCATACTTTTGTGTAATCGCGGTGTGGCTGCCACGCATTTTTGTTTCAAACACATCGGCCATGGCCACTAATTTTGTTTTGGCATTGGTCACTGCAAGTGCTTGTGCGGCTGCACCGGTTCCACGTCCACCACAACCAACTAAGGCAACTTGAATGGTGTCAATGTTTTTTTCTGCGGCGTGTACTTTGGGAAGCACTAACGCGCCGACTGCTGAAGCAGCACCGGCCGCTTTGATGAAATCACGTCGATTGGTTTGGCTTGACTTTTTATCAGGCATGTCCGTAACCTTTGTTTAGGAAGTGAAGAAGGAGATTGAGGAATGAACGCTATTATCGCTTATTGGTCGAACTATTCCAGTAGAAGTACATTTCTTCTACCGAAGGCACTTTTAGCGGACGCACAATGCGGAAACCCACCTGCTGGGCATTCGTATGATACCAAATACTGACAGGTAATTGGGGGTCTTGCTGTTTCCAGACTGGATCAGAACCACGACGAATGGCCGAACGCATTTGTTCAGGGTCATCGTCCCAGTTGCCGCCTCGAACGGATCGTGGATACAGCTTGTCTGGCTTAATCATCGGGTTGGCAACCAGTTTACCGTCTGCGGCAGCTTTAATTATGGCGAAGTAATCTGGCACAAACTGATCGGTGGTCCATTCCATCACGTTGCCGTGCATGTCGTGTAGCCCCCAAGGGTTCGGTTTCTTCTTGCCGACTTTTTGATACTTTTCGTTGCTGTTTTCGTAGTACCAGGCATAGTCGCCCATTTTGCTCATGTCATCGCCAAACGAATAGGCGGTGGTTGTGCCAGCCCGGCAAGCATATTCCCATTCGGCTTCGGTCGCCAAACGATAGAACTGTTTGGTCTGGGCACTCAGCCACTGGCAGTATTTATTGGCCCCATGTTGGGTCATGCTAATCGCCGGGTAGCCAGCTTGGCCCATGCCGAAACTCATTTCCACATACGGGGGCGTCGGCTGACTAACCGCATCGACCAGCGTGTGCTTCACCGGGTCGTAATCAACGCGGGCTCCATGTTTGGCACGATCTACTTGCGTGATCATAAACGGTTCGTACTCGTCCCAGCTTACTTCCAGCTTGCCGATCCAAAACGGGTCGACTTTCACTTGAACTTGCGGGCCTTCGTTTTCTTCACGATTGGCTTCGTTAGCCGGCGAGCCCATCAGGAACTCGCCACCCTTGATGGCCACCATTTCAAAATCAGCATTGGTGCGTGGAACTTTGGCCGCGTAATCAACCAAGGTTGTGTTCTTCTGGTTCTCAACAATCGAAGCATGGATCTTTTTGATCAGCTCCATGTTGTCTGGCGTTTCGTAACCGTAATCGATGCGCTCTTTGGCGGTCAGCTTGAGACCCTTGGGCCAAGCGGCACCTTCGGTAATCCACTGTTTGATCAAATCGGTTTCCGACTTTTTCAGTGGCGAGCCACTCGGCGGCATAATGCCATCTTCACCACGTGGCAATATCATCGTGGTATAGAAAGAACTCTCTTCTGGTTTGCCAGGCACAATCGGCTGACCGTAATCGCCATCGAGTGTGACCTGTTCAAAGGTATCGAAAAGAATTTCCCCTTCAGGCTCTTCGCCGCTATGGCAAGCTAAGCAAACGGTCTCGATAATCGGTTGAATCGACTTTACAAAATCAACTTTTTCAGCACGAACGATATTCGCACCTAGCAATAGAACAACACCACACAAATAACCGGTGGCAACAGGAGAGCTTTTCATAGTAGATCCGTTAGAGTGGCAAGTAACATAGAACCGATCCATTATAGCTAAACCGCCCAAGAAATGCGACAAACGCCTGGAAAAGCTTACTGCAACGCATTTGTGGTCGTTTATGTGTTGAAATTGCTGTAATTAGGTTAATTCCAGGCCTGCTAAAGCCTTATCTTCCCAGGCATCTCTACTGCAAACAAATAAAACCCCGTATAATTGAAAAAACGAGCTTTTTCCCCTGTATTAATGATGACCACAACGACCACCACGCATACCGAATCGACTGAACAAACGGCCCAACGCTTGGTGCAAACCATTGCAGAAGTTGGTAGCTGCGCGGTGGCATTCTCTGGCGGGGTCGATAGTTCGGTTGTGGCCAAAGCGGCCCAACTCGCGTTGGGCGACAAAGCCATCGCGGTGACTGGTCGCAGTGCGAGTGTTTCGCAAACCGATCTTAGCGAAGCGGCCAAAGTGGCTAAAGAAATCGGCATGCGTCACCTACTGGTCGATACTCACGAAGGCGAACGCGAAGCCTACATCCGCAACGAATCGGACCGCTGCTTCCATTGCAAGACCGAACTCTATTCGATCATCGACCGCGTGATGGAAGAGCAGCAAATCAACACGCTGCTCAACGGTGCCAATGTCGATGACCAAGGCGATCATCGACCTGGCATGATTGCCGCGAAGAACTACGAGGTTCGCTCACCACTGATCGAGTGCGGCATTAATAAGCAGATGGTCCGCCAGTTGGCCCAACATTGGAACTTACCAGTCTGGGACCGACCCGCTTCTCCTTGCCTGGCCAGCCGCATTGCCTACGGCGAACAAGTCACACCAGCACGCCTAAAAATGATCGAACAAGCCGAAGCATTTCTCAGAGACCACGGCCTCCACGAATTCCGCGTCCGCTACCACCGCGATGATTTGGCGAGAGTGGAAGTGCCGCTCGATAAAATCGCCGAACTCGCCGATCCAAAACTACGAGACGAATTGGTCGCTACATTCCAACAGATTGGGTTTCGGTATATTACGATTGATCTGGAGGGTTTTCGCAGCGGGAATTTGAATCAGTTGGTGAGTTTGGAATTGCCGAGTTAAATTTCTTATCGGCTTTCATTGAACGAGGCAGCGATTGCACAGTTTGGCAATGCCTCTCTCAATGACAGGTAACCGGCATAAGTAATTTTTGTTTTTCGGATATCGAGGTCTTCAAGATTTTTCAATTGCTTGATGTACTTCAAATCGGCATCTGTGATCGGATTATTATCCAGATCTAATATAGAAAGACTTTTTAATGAGCCAAAAGTCTCAGGTAGAGAGGATATTTTATTGTCCGAGAAATCTAAAACCCTAAGTTGTTTTAGATTAGAAATCTCAGGAGGGATTTCCTTAATTTGGTTGTCATACAGGGTCAAGTAAGTCAAGGTGTTTAATTTTGTGATGACTTCGGGAAACTTTTGGAATTTATTATTACCAAGTTTGAGATAGTTAATCTTGGACCAAGAAAGTGCATCATCGGAAAGATGGCTAATGGAATTAAAAGAGAGTTCCAGACTAAACATTTTTTTTAGCTGGTATAACTGTGGAGGGACTTCTTTCAATCGATTATCGCTGAGATTTATTATGCATAATTCTGGTAATTCAAGAATCTCATCCGGCAAGCTTTCTATCTGATTCATGTATAAGCTAATTTGAATCAGTTTTTTTAGATGCTTGATTTCAGGTGGAAGTGTCTTTAGCTTGTTTTGCCCTAGCATTAAGTACTCTACCTTTGAAGCTTCTCCAATCTCCCTGGGAAGTGATGTGAGGCCCCCTCTTTTAAGATCTAAGCGATTTTCATCGTTCTCATAAGCTTCTCTGATCCTGCTTAATACAATATCCATTTGTGGATAAAAAGGAGGGGTGACAGAGTCTCGAATGAAACAGTCAGGCAAGGCCTGTTGCAATTCTGCAACTGCTTCTTTTGTGACCTTGGTGTGACGAATATCTAGATACTGAAGCTTCGACAGCGTTTTCAATTTCAATAACTGTTCATCTGTGATCGGATTCTCGATAAATGAAAGCTCTAGCAATTCGGTAAAGCCTTCTATCTCTCTAGGTAATGATTTGAACTTGTTCTGATCCAGATAAAGATATTGAAGGCTTGATAGCTCTTGAAAGTTAGGCGGATAATCCTCTAGCTGATTCTTACTTAACACAAGGACAGTTAAATTGGTTAGATTTCCCAGATCATCTGGCAGCTGACTTAACTGGTTACCTCCAAGGATTAAATACTCTAATTCTTTACAATTCGAGAGACTCTCCGGCAGCGAACTCAATCGGTTTGATCTTAAATTCAAATATTTGAGGGAAGCGAGTTTTCCAAACTTCTCAGGCAGTGAATTTAACCGGTTCGATTTTAAATTTAAATATCTGAGCGATGACAGTTTTCCAAAGGACTCAGGTAGAGAAGCAAGCTTGTAATTCTTAAAGTAAAGTTCTTTAAGAGCTGTTAGCTTAGAGATTCCTTCTAAAGATTCAAGCTCATTGTTATCAACTATCAGAGCCACCAGACCACTCATTTTAGTAATTTCAGGGCCTAGTCGATTTAACTTATTCTCTTCAAGTTCTACGAATTTAACATGAGCTAGTATTGGTATCCCAGAAGGAATCTCTGTTAATTCTAAATAAGATAAACTCAAGTACTCGCTTTTACTTTCAATGCAGATCTTTACTTGTTCCAATACTTCGGGATGACTCTTTAGTTGTGTTAAATTTGGAGTAGGTTCAATGATAGTTTTAGATGTTTTGTCGGTTTCAGTTGCTATAGCAGATTGATCTTCTAGCAAGGACATCGCACTCCCCAGCAGTAAACAACCGATCAACAGATTGGGAATGTAAGCGATGTTTTTCATTGAATTTATGTACGACACGATAGAGAAGGAAACAAAGTTGCGTGTTACTTGATTCCCATCATACAGTACGAGCATAAAGGATCAAGACAATTATTGTGTCTAAAAACATCAATCCTTGTCAGCCTCTCTTGTGAGCGATGCGGATAGACAGGCAAATCCACAAGCTATTCTCTCATTCACCGCTCTCTTCACTCTCAGTCACAACCAAATCATTAAAAACAATATGGGAAGTCTGCACCGGCTCAATTCGCCCATTCGCTAACACGATCATGGCGAACAGGGCCTTGTCGCGGTTGACGAATTCTAGAAAACGCCCTTGTCGGTCTCCGCCTTCGGTAGAAATCAGGGTGACATCGGCTAAGAATAAGGATTGCATCGTATCTCTCCAGTGTTTGAAAGAGTCAATTTTCAGCCAGTTTGCCAGGTTCTCTACGCCATGATAAGTGTTCGCTCTCTTTATGATCATACGCAATTGCGGAGAAATGGCTACCTGAATTTTTCTTCTGCTTAAAAATGAAGAAAGGAACTAATGCGATGGTTTTCAATTGAACCGGTGATTTGTGAATGCTACAATCAGCAGGAGGAAAGCTTGTCTTAGACCCTCCACCCTCATCAACTGGCCCGTTATGCCAAGTCAGAACAGGTTTGTGTTGATGTTCGATGTGATAGAAAGAAAAAGCCCTGATGAATAACACTTACAGAAACAAATTTACGTTGATCGCTGGTTGCGTTGCCATGTTCTGGGTTACTCAGGCCACATTGATTCGATCCCCTGTGTTGGGCAGTGAAGTTGAGTCAACTCGCAATCGCTTCCTTTTGCTTGATAGTCGCGTGGTTGCAAGTGTTCAGAATGCGAAGCTAACACTTGGCACAGTGAAAAAGCATTCGGCCAATCCTCTATTTACCGAAGACAAACCTTGGGAAAAGCGTTTCGATAATCTATACGGCAACGTGATCTATGACGAGGAAGAGAAGATCTACAAGTGCTGGTACAGTCCGTTCACACAAGACCGTTCTGCCAAAGGGAAGACCATGGAAGAGCGGAAAACCCGTTATCGCCCTGGCCCTGGTCGCACGATGAGTATCTGCTATGCAACTTCCAAAGATGGCCTAACCTGGGTGAAGCCCAACCTGGGCTTGGTTGATTATAAGGGAAGCAAAGCAAACAACATCGTCTGGATGGGTCCACACGGTGCTGGTGTCCATAAAGATCCTTACGAGACAGACCCGAGTCGCCGTTACAAAATGGTGATGCAGGGAGTCGATACTTCGACCTCGGCTGATGGAATTCATTGGGCAGAAGCAGTCCACCAAAAAACTATCGGCGGCCATGGCGATACTCACAACAACGCATTTTGGGCACCTACTCTCAATAAATATGTGCTCATCACGCGTGCCTGGGCTCAAGTCAACAGCCAAGGCAAAAATCGTCGTGTACGAGTTGTCTCGCGCAGTGAAAGCCCTGACTTCAACAACTGGACCAAGGCCGAGAATGTGATCGTTCCGGATCAGTACGAACAGCAGCCTTATGCCATGCCCACTTTCTTTCACGGCGGAGTCTATATCGGCATTATTGCAGTTCATCACCAGCCACCGGTAGACCGAGTGTGGCCAGAATTAGCTTGGAGCACGGACACCAAAGTCTGGCATCGTGTGGCAGAAGGAACTCCTTTTATTCCACTTTCAGAGAACCTGCTCGATTACGATTACGGTTGCCTCTACACCTGTGCGAACCCGATTATGCTCGAAGATGAAATTCGCATTTATTACGGTGCCAGTGATTATTTGCATTACGGCTGGCGAGTTGGATCGCTGGCCCTGGCAACACTTCGCCCTGATGGGTTCGCCGGGTATCAGCAGCAATCTCCTGACCAAGCTGCTGTCATCAAAACAACCGCCATTCCCTACGCAGGACAGGCGATCCGTGTCAGTGCTGATATTGAGCCAGGTGGTTCGGTTAAAGTAAGCCTAATTGATCAAGATGGCCAAGTGATCTCAACGGCTGATACCCTTGTGAAAACAGTAACCGATGGCCAGCTCAAATTGAAACAGAAAATAGAGTCGAACAAGATCTTCCTCAAATTCGAACTAATCAATGCCAAGCTTTACTCCTTCAGTCTCGGGAATCGGTGATTCAAGCATGCTACAATCAACGGGAGGATTAACTGTTATTGACCAATCACCCTACACGACTGAAAACATGTTTAAACTTCACCCTGAATTCAAATGGCTTGCTCCATGGGCCAAGCTGGATGATGATGCAGACTGGGCTGTTCTCCTAGATAATTGGGGGCAAGCAGAAATTGAATCCGGCAAGACAATTGCTAATACCCTGGTTAAGGAGTTGCGGCGTGAAATGCCGCCCGGGCATCGACTTGAAAAATGCAAACTGAAAGTGGTCGCCCGGTGTACGGCGGATCACAATGTGTTCCTGCTTGCGACTGATGACCCAGCTGCACCGCTTGCGATGGTTCACCTGACTTGGAAAAAAGAAAAAGACTTACGTTGGCCGCATGCAGAACTATTCGCTTCGCTAGAAGATTGGGTCACACAAATGCAGCGTGAACATACAGGGCTGATGGAGGTGATCACAAGAGAGAGGAAGATCCATTCGAGAAGCGACGAATTTGTCACTCCATTGCAGTTTCCTGGAATGCAGCTTTCTGTCCCGCAGCCATCTCATGCACGCCACGGAGGGTTGCTGGGTTGCATTCTGGGTATCATCGCCATGTCGGGCATAATTTCTAGTGCTACCAACCCGGCGGTAGTAAATCGTAGAGGAATTGACCCTGGAACCCTGTTTTTCATCTGCGCCTTCGCCCTGTTTGTCTTTGCCGCTCTCACTGCGACAGGGATGTTGATTGGCTACACGATTAAACGCAAACCCGTAGAGACGAAGGTGGAAGAAGAGTTTTTTCATTGATGGGGGCCGCCCTTTGACTGCTGAACGGTTGGGCTATTTTGAAATTGACCGAGTCAATTCTGGCCTGTAGGATATCGACTGCTGTCGCAAGATATCGTGTCGCATTTTTTCTGTTATCGTTGGAGTTAATAATGTTTATTCGTATTGCAGTAAGCCTATTTGCTTGTCTTATGATTTCGCACAACGCGATAGGTAGCGAGCCTTTGGCTGGGGAATGGAAGCTCGATGCGAAATCGACACTGAAAGAAGTGGAGCAATATCTGCAAAAGAAAAAATTTGTTGCCGGGCAGATCAAACAGATTCTCGATTATTACAAAGCACAAATCATTCCCAACATGACCATGGAGATCAAAGAAGACGCCTTCACTTTTACCAAAAAAAAAGGAGCAAAGCCTGACACGTACAAAGTTCTGAGTGTTAAACGCGAAGAAGGGCAAGCTCATTACACGCTAGATGGCGGTCCTACGACAAAGTTCGAACTGCACTGCAAAACCGAAAAGAAACTTCTCTATATCAACTCCAAAGGGTTCGATGACTATATAGGGTTGGTATGGGTTCGTAAGGAGAAGTGATCGTTCTTCGATTGAGTTCGGTGTATTTAAGCAAAGTAATCAGGGGAAAATTGTTCTAGACCAACCACCCTGCTAAGCTAGAGTGCTTGCAGAAAATTAAAATTGTTTGTGAATAGGGAATTCAGCCTGTTGTAATTCCTCTACGCTCCACAGCTATAAGTTTGTCCTCTTTCAATAAGTTGATTTCCAATGAAATATTTAATCTGTCTCTTAACAATTATTACTATCGCTTCGAGTGTGGCATGTGTGGATCAAGCAGAATCTATAGATTCATCAACCGATCAAATAGATGTTCAATCAGCAAGTCAATTAACCATCAATTTAGATAAAGCACCCAAAACGTACACAAATTTTTCAAGAGTCACAGGGACACCTGAAGAACTAGTTATTGATTTTGGTCTTAACACCAGTGTTGCTGGTCCGTCGCAACCAGCAATTGATATCGATCAACGCATTATCATGAATTACTACACGGCAAAACGACTCGCAGCAGCTCTAGAGATGAGCCTTAAACGTCATGAACAAACATTTGGAGAGATCGAAACCGATATCCAGAAGCGAGTTCTTCAAAACCAATAAAGGCGTTGTTCTTTCGATTGTTTGTTGTATCTTAATCTGAACAACCAAAAGGAATTAAGCAGAGTTCAATAATTAGTCGGGCCTGAAAAAGTCTTTTATTTGGGCAGATATTCAATTTCGTGTTTTAGGCTGTTGGAATTGTTAGCCGTGAGGGGTTTTTATGCTGGT
>NVWB01000196.1 GCA_002733575.1 Blastopirellula sp.
TTGGGTAGCGCCGTTAATAACATCATTATTGCGCAACCAACGAATAGCACTTATGCCCTCAGCGTCATTTTCACTATCGGAATACGTGTAACTCGCCACTAAGGTATCACCGACAACCGCATTGTCGCCGTTGGTATCGGTAAGGGTAATATTACTGACCGTGGGGGCTTCGTTAATAGGGGCGGACGTTGCGGTAATAATATTAGAGGTTGCTGCAATACCCAATAACACACCCGCCGCTGCCTTTGGTATTACTTCGAATCGAATGGCTTTACCTTCATCAGCATCAACCAAGGTATAACTCAGTGCGGTTGCACTGCTAATAATCACATCATTTCGTAACCAACGAATGGCACTTTGGCCCTCAGTATCATTGTCTACATCGGCATACGTGTAACTCGCCATTAAGGTATCACCGACAACCGCATTGTCGCCGTTGGTATCGATAATAGTAACGTTACTGATCGTAGGGGCTTGATTAATAGGCGCAGACATTACGCTAATAATACGAGAGACTCTGGCAATACCGACCAACTCACCCGCTGTTGCCTTTGGGGTTACTTCAAATCGAATGGCTTCATTAGTATCAGCATCAACCAAGGTATAACTCATTCCAGTTGCACTGCTAATGGCAACATTATTTCGCAACCAACGAATGCCGCTTTGGCCTTCAGCATCATTTTCTACATCGGCATACGTGTAACTTCCCATTAAGGTATCACCGACAACCGCATTTTCGCCGTTGGTATCGGTAAGAGAAACGTTACTGACAGTAGGTGCTTGGTTAGCATTAGGTGCAAACATTACATGAATAACATTGGAGGTTGCTGCAATACCGATCAACTCTCCCGCGACTGCCTTTGGAGTAATTTCAAACTTAATGGTATTGCCTACATCAGCATCCACCAAGGTATAATTCATTGCGGTTGCGCTGCTAATGACAACATCATTTCGTAACCAACGTATGGCGCTTTGGCCTTCAGCATCATTTTCGGCATCGGAATACGTATAACTAGCGTCCAATGTGTCACCGACAATGACAGTATCGCCGTTGATATCGATAAGGATCACGTTACTGACAATGGGGGCTTGGTTAACGCTAGGGGCTTGATCAATAGGTGCAGACATTACATTAATAACATCGGAGGTTGCTGCAATACCTATCAACGTACCTGTTGCTGCCTTTGGGGTTACTTCAAATCGAATGGCTTTATCGGCATCGGTATCAACCAAGGTATAACTCATTTCGGTTGCACTGCTAATAATCACATCATTTCGCAACCAACGTATGGCACTTTCACCTTCAGCATCACTTTCAATATCGGCATAGACGTAACTCGCCATTAAAGTATCACCGACAATGCTCGTTTCGCCGTTTGTGTCTGTAACGACGACATTTATTACCATAGGGGCAGCATTATCTTTTGGATCGCTGGCACCACTATCATCACCACTATCTTCACCACCACAAGCTTGCAGTAACGTTAGCGAGGCTAACAAACTTAACGTCTTGGCCACACTCGCGAAGCCACCATTTTTCTCAGAAAATATCATGTAAAACATCCTTTTTTAATATGCTATTCAGGTACAAGAAAAATGGTTTATTTCAAGCACTAAAATATTACTCGCATCATATACTTTACTAGTGATAAATACCTATGTAAGAATCGTATTATGAGAACTGATCCAGTTTATTGCTGGGGAAGGATGTCGAATTTATTATTGGAATCGAGAGAGTGGATGGTCGCACGTCATCAACGTGCACACTCATGGAGATGTTTTCTTAATATTTTCTCGGCTACCCTGCCAACCTGTAACTGCGGTGTTTGCATTAATCGAATGATAGATAGAAGGCAGCTATGTTTTTTTAAATACCGAAGAATCACAACAAGCACAGGTAAACGTTGCGTTGATCTTGCAGGTGTTGATCGAATACCAGAATCCAACCAGGCTTCGCGTCGATCAAACTCAGCGATCAATTCAAAAATCGATAATTGGCCGCATTAATCGGACCTGCAAGAGTAGTGATTTCATCTGCGAGTTGATCGTTATCTTCAATATTTACAGCAAACATAAACGTCACCAGTAATTTGAAAATAGTGTTTTAATTTTGTTACATACTGGCTGCATAAAGATGACCTTGCTCACCATTTTTGGTGATATCAGTCAGCTTTAACCAATTCAACTTCGTTGCAACATTTCGGCTAGTATAATTATCTAAAGCGATAAAAACTTCTATGTCAGCCAGATTCATCATGGAGGATAATTTTAATAGAGCCATTCTACAGGCTTCAGTTGCGTAGCCTTGATTCCAGTATTTTTCTCGAAGAAAGTAACCGAAATCAAATACTCCATTAATTTCTTTTACTCCGCAAAATCCAATCATCTCATCTGACCCAATTAATGCTACAACGTACCTACTAGGACTAACTAATTCAGTATTAATCCAATCTAATACTTCGTCATCAGTTAGTGGCCGCCTCGGGCCGATATGAGTCATAACCTTTGAATTTTGCAGAAGGTCAAATACTCCATCTCTATCCCTATCACCAAGAAGTCTTAAATTGATTCTATTCATATTTTATAGACATTCAGCTGACCCCATAACTTCCCCCAACGATCTAGCTTTTCGTCAATACTTAATAGCCGTGGTTGCACTGAAATTGCTTGACCAAGCTGACTAGAATCACGAAGTAAGTTGGCATTAGCAGCACCACGCAATTGATTGTTGAAATCACGTCCCACTGCCAATAAATCACCGCATGAATCGCAATAATAGAAATTTGCCAATTGATCGCCATTTTTATGAATAGTAAATTCACCACCAACTAATTCAACCCTCATATTCGGGTCACTAATAATCGCTGAGGGGGAGTTTTTACAATAGTCACAATCACAAGAACGTGGATTGAACTCATCCAGTGGCTTTGTAACTTCAACCTCTACTTGCCATCGTTTACAACTACACGAACCTTTGTGAATCATGACCATGGGGCCTATTGGTTATGGATGTTTGTAACAGTCCACTAAAGTGGCGCAAGATCACGTACGTTAATACTTTTGTTAAATGGATGATTTAAGGACAAGCTCCATTCACTTTTCCTTGGCTTATTTTACATATAGTTTTAAGGTCTTTATCAACTACATAAGATGTATTTGTAGCCTGATAAAAATACGTAATAAAGGTCTTACCTTTAATAGTAAGCTCAGTAATATGTGTTGCATCACCCTCTATTTCATATAGCTTATCTTCAAAATCACCAAGTTCCATATTTATGGAGCTAGCTAAACAGAAGCTAGAGATAACAACTGAACATACAAACACGATGAGCTTATTCATACTTTATCCATTTAACGCTAAAATCTGCGGCGGCGAAGCCGTCGCGACAGCCTTGTATTGTTATGTGTTTTCCGCATCAGGCAATGGAGTTGTAAGCAGCTTTCAAGGCGATAACAACAACTATTGTAAGCGTATACCACATTGATACCTTTTCGAAAATCTTACTCACTTTGTAGGCTCGTGCGTTTGTATACCTGTATCCATTATGAAAAAGGTATGTAGAGAATAGAATCCCTAAGGTCAAAGGAATTATCCCTATAATATACATCAGCCATCCACTGACGTAGCCACCCGGTCCATATTTATTGGTAACGTATAGCTCTCCGGAGATAAAAGAGAATAAGGTATAGGCAATTACCACAATGCCTAAGACCCCTATAGCTATTGAACCGTAACGTTTATTTTTTCTGTTCATTTTTGTATATTCACATGACAGTGAGTTATACAAACGCGGTTCGCATAACCCCTTATATATGGGAAAGACGAACGAAGATAATTTTTATTTGAAATCATACGACTATCCCTGTTAATAATACACGCAACACTATATTTACCGTTCGCTGTTGTCAATTTGATATCAAACTATATTCACCCGCTTCGTTTTCATCGGCATATAAATTATCTTCATATTTAAACGTTGATGGATCTGCATCTATCACTCTGTGTTCGTTCCAATAAACATGGTTGGCATCTTTTGAAAAACGAACTGAGATGACAGCAAAGGTCTCAGGATCTGCGCCCATAATAGCGATGCCATAGTAAAAGACTTGGTTTCCTATGCGGACAAATGTGTTCTCATCTTGATCTAGCACGATGACATCCTCAGGCTTAACACCTGCTAGCTTTTTATCCCTCGCATAGACTTCATTATTATAGGCATAGAAGTCGTTAGTAATGTCTTCGATATCGTCGCTAGGGACGAGTATTACCGTTGTTGCATCTAGATGAAGTGATTTCCATTTCCATATTTTTTGTAGTTCATCGGCGTCAGATCGACTTACTTCAGATACTTTTTTATTTTCAACGATATTGCCATCGTAATAGAGGTTTCTTTGATCCTTTGAAATAGCATCATTTAATACTTCAAAGGTGTCTGAATCACTATCTGGAATAGGCGTATTGAAATAATACGCTTGATTTTTATCTTTTCTGTAATAAGGAGAAATAACCGCAAAACCATCAGACACCATGCCTTCAACAATCACCCCATGAGAATAAACATGCGATGCGTCTATTGCGTATTCATCATTGATGACGTTAAAACTGCTGGCTTCGCTACTAATGACTACCCCGTGATAAAGTACTTGTTCGCCATGCCTAAGGTAGCCATCGTTGGCATTAGGCATTGCTGTAGGGATCGCTTTACGTGGGATTTTTATATCAATGAAATAATACAGGTAATCTTTATCCATGGCGTATGAGCCAAGAAGGTAAGAGAAAGAAGTTGGATCGGCTCCTTCAATGACTTCTCCATAACAGAAGACTTTACCATCACTAATAAGATAACCAGAGTTAGCACTATTTTCATTAATCTCTGATGCGAGTACCGATGTAACAAGTGTTACTGAGCTAGGGTTAGCACCTGCAACAGGTTTTCCGTTGTAATAGACATTATTGATATCTTTTGCGTAGGACTGATCTATCACATCAAAGGTATCAGGATCCGCTCCCTCTACGTCTGCTCCTCCTATTTGAAAGAAGTTGCCATCCAGAACATAAATTACCTTATCGTCCTGCAGGTAATATTGATTACTGACTTTGCTATTATAAGCAGTAGCGTTATGGGTGTTTGGGCTATTAACATAAAATGAAAAAGCAGAAAATACTAATGCATAAACAATAGGTATGACTAAAAACACAATGCCAATCCACATAAGTATTTTCATTCGTCTACTCCAAATATTTTAAAATTTCATCAGGGCTATACCCACGAATCACGTTTTTATTCACCAATAATACAGGAACACCACGACCACCAATGGCTCGATACTGGTCATGACCAACAGAAGACTTCTCGATATCGTATTCGTAGAACGGAATGTTATTCTCATTTAGAAACTGACGTGTTTTTTTACAATAGCCACACCAAGACGTGGCATACAGTATTACCTTACCGTCATGCAGCTCTGCGAAATTGGGTTTCGGAAAGAGCAGCTCTTGAATCTCACTGCCAAACTGGAAAGTAGCGAGTACAATAACTAGCGTAATAACCGAAAATAAGGTTTTCTTCATATTATAAATTTCCTCCGTGCTATTAATCTCACCCACTAATTGTAAGCTAACTCACAGTTTCAGGCCATTTAGAAAAGCTATATGCTTGCGAACCAATTAATTCGGTAGTCACTGTTATTTGTCCTGTTTGTGTGACTTTTTATGAGTAAGTGTTCGCTCTATATATGAATTTACAATGCTACTACATATTGCCGGAGACACTATAAATGTAAGAAGCAGTGCTACTCCTGTATTTAAATGGCTTGGGAGCCCTTTTATTGCGATTAGAAGCAATAACAAGTATAAGCCACTTGCCATCCCTATTAAAAAATCAGGAAGTGAATATTTATTTCTGAGGGATAAAAACAAAATCCAGTTAATTACACATGCCAATAAAGCTGGAATTAGCCCCATAAAATAAGCAAAAAATATAATTTTTAACGGTGACTCTCCAGCCATTCCTGCAAAAATAATTGCTCCAAGGAAGGGACCAACAATCAGAAATATTACTATCGAATAAAACACAGACTTAATTATATCGATCATGCGATTACTCTTAACGCCTGCCAGCTGAGGTGAGTGAAACGAGTCCAGCCAGCTTGCTGGCGATTTTGGCTGGCTTTGTGATGTAATTAGCTTTGAGAGTACAATCCCTTAAACCAAAGCAACTCGCACGAAGTGCAGTGATATAATACAGGTTGCCCATCTACTCTCTTAAATTCAACGGGTTCTTTAATTAATTCCTTACAGTCTTTGCATTCAAAGTCATTCTCAAGAAAAGAAACATGAGTGCGTATGTGTTTTTCATGTTGCTTTCCATCTCGAGCCATCAGGAAAATAAAAAATAGAAGTAAAACAAAACAAATTCCGACGTTCATAAGTACATTTTCACTAACTGTGAAGAGAACGATCGAAAACGAGCCCATTATAACTAGCAGCAACATCGTAACAAAACTTGTACTTGTTCCTTCTAATTGTGCATTTTTAACTTTAAGAGTCATCTAACCCTACCTACATAACAGCGTGCTATACGAACCGATGCCGCATAGCCCCTTATAAACGGGAAAGGCGAACGAAGAGAAATTTTCTTTGAAATCATACGACTATCCCTATTAATGATAGCGGAGACAGTATATTCAACGTTCGCTTTTGTCAATTTGATATCAAATTCAGCCCTCCGTTCGGTTAACCCTTATTAGGGTTCAATATGTACTTCTCAACCGTCATCTTAGCATTATATTTTTCAATAATGGCCGGCGTCATGGCTTCTTCAAAACTCAGCTCTTCCGTCGATTCAATCGCAAAGGTAGTATTAATCTCATCGGCTACGCGCTTATACAACTCGCCTGTCTTTGCAGGATCTAACTTGCCAAGGAAACGCATTAATAACCAACCACCCACATCTGAGTACCTTCAAGTTGATCTTGTTTTTGATTACCAACAAAAGAATAAAGTGTTTTGGACATACCTGCACGTAGTTATGCCCAAACAGAGGCGAGACCACACAAAAACGCCCTACACACAGTGATAGTAAGGCGGAGTTTCACAGCTATTCATGATTTACCAGAATTAGGCATAACGATCACCATTGTTCTTTACCACTACCATGGATAGTCCTATTAGTTACTACATATCTTAATCATTTCTGATATGTTAATCGGACATTTTTAATCTGAAAATCATCTAGATTAGAAAGCGTATCTCCAGAAGAGTCTGAAGAGTAAATTTCAATAGTATTAATTCCTGACTTAATAATACCTGAATCTATTAAAAATGATGTTTCTAAAAATTCACTTGGCTTATGAACTGGCAGATACATTTCTGAATAACCGTTAATAACAATTTTGTTCTGATAATGGACATTGAATATTTCCATATCCAACCGAACTTTCTGATTCTTCATACTTTCAGGAATCATTACTTGAAAGCTAACAGATGTATCCGGAGAGCTATCTTCCCAACTTGCAATTTCAGCATCACCCAAGTGAATAGTGTTTTCCTCAATAACGATCGTCTCAGCTATTGCGTCTAGCTTTGCGATACTTGCAATTCCTTCAGTACCATCCCTATAAGTTGGTGCAACTGAGATCCAATTTTCACCGAATTCTAGAATATCCGTAATTAACAGTGCATGCTCATACTTAGAGACTGACCAATCGACCTTACTATAAAAGGTTTCGCCATCAGAACTTTTTCGCACTGCAAATCCAATAATATTATCACTCACGAGTTTATCCCATGAAATAACAGTAGAAGATTGCTTAACACTAGTTGAAAGTCCGGTAATTAAGGTGCTCGCACCTGAATCAGAATGCAACAAGCTAATTGAATTGATATCAGACCCCGGTGTCTGAGAGTCTAGTGTTAATGTAGAAAGATCATCAATACGAACAAAATTGACATTATTTATACCAGAAAGTGAAAAATCAAATCTACTTATAGCTTTACCATCACCTAAACTAACATAACTGCCCGGTTCATTAGTTTGCGATACAGAAACTGAATATTCTTCATCTACACCGCCACCTGCCGATCCAACTTCATTTACTTCTAAATCATATCCTATTCCGTCAATGGCAGTTTTTCCTAACCTTACAACAACTGAGCCTCCAATTCCCCCTAGAGATAAGCTGACAGAATCTGTGCGCCCAAGGATATTACCTGTATTACTTTGACTATTACCATTATTACCATCAAGAATATTAGATTCCATAACCAGTTCTGCATAATTGCTTTCAGCATATGAAAGTACAGAAACCAACTGTGCAATGGCTACAAATATAATTTTATTCATTTATAATTCCTTTTAATTTAACTAAATAATAGATATTGAGTATGTTTATATTTTTCCGTAAGAGATAATGTCGTAATACAAACGACTTTACAATCAACATATAACACTTAAATCAGAAATATTATTAAATATCTAGATCTAACCCTATAAATTAAAAATAATCAACATGTAACAAAACAGTAATAAATTAGCCATACTGATCATATAAAAACTTGTGATTCGTTTTATTTATTAATATGGAGGCATGTACTACCTACTTTTTAATTAAGGTAGGCGTCTACTTTATTGGCTGAGATTTTAACTTTTCATACGATTAAAAAAGCTTCCCAATATTTTTTAGGCTTTTTTCTAACTTCCTAATCTTTTTCATTTCCTCTTCCGCATCAGCCGCCGCCATAGCCGCTCGATAATAGTCTCTTGGTAATCCATCTAAAGAATCTTCGATTTTATCCCGAGGAATTTTAATCTTTAGTTTTTTTCTAGCTTCAATAGAGAAAGGAAAGGACTCTCCAACTTGATTTTCATCATAAATAGTAGGTGAACCATAGACCATTATATTAGCTTGTATCTTAAATTTCTTTTTCCCACTTAAGATTTTTTCAGCAATATACCCACCTGCTTTCAGGGTGTTTTTATAATGCAACTCTATAGGAATTATTATTTGTTTTTTGGTTAAAGGAGGGAGATCCAACTTAATATCTTTACCCTGAGCAAAACGTTTTCCCTTGATAATCAATTCATATTTTACATAAGTATTCTTTAAGCCAATTTCATTTGGATTTTTCACATCTATTATCAAATCTACCGGTAAATAATCTTTCCTTGGGTCTCCTATTGTATAACTCTTATATTTAAAAGTAGGAGATTTAATTGAATTATTGGCCAACAGATTAAAGGCTGTACAACCATAGAGTCCTGTGAGGGTAAGTACCAAAAGAGAGGCTTTAATAACATTCATAAACAACTGCATTCATCCTTAAAAAATTAATCACATATTGGCGAAGTATAAGTACGATAATTTTACACCATACTACCCATTTCTCATAACAGTAAAAACAATTTCCTTAGTACCACTTTCATTTTTAAAGCTATACGGCGCAGTTTACTGCGTCCAAAGCTTAAACGCCTTGTTATGAGATTGATAATCTCTAAACTTCATTGTATTCATGAGGTGTAACTAAATATTTTTTTATCGTAAAGCCTTGATAAACTGAACAGGTAACAATATACCGATACATTACATCCAAATGTAGTGAACGAGTTTCTACTCTACTTTCGTTATCGGCACCTCTCTCACAAACAAATTCAAAGCGGTGATTACCCGGCTCAAGAGCTAATTTATCATTAGTAAATAAAGACCTAGGCATCCATTCACCATCAACTGCTTTAATGCGTGTTTGAGATGGATCAATTAGAAATAAAGTAAAAATGCGAAATAGAAATCCAAGATTATCTGTTTCGATAAGCACTTTTTCTCCAGTTTCAATCTCACCCTTAGATGTTTGGCCTAGTCTATGGGTGCTGCATGAGCACAGCATTAATACAATGAATACATAGCAAATTACTATTTTAATTTTCATCTAAATTCCTGTCGCTGACCGTATAACGCTTTTGCTGTATGGGGGGTGAAGTGTAGCGAGGAACGAGAGAAATGAAATCGTCCCAGCCCCGCAGAGGTTATTGCTAGGCATCTCGGCGGTATAACCAAGAAAAAATCATGCCAAATAAAAAAGAGGTAGGTATAGAGATTACATTTCCAATACCCCATAAAAACCAAATCCAGCTAAAGTATTCATCTCCTTTGGCTGAAGTCAAAATATCAAATTTTATATATAGGAAAGGAACGGTGATTGATAAAGTTACAAGGATTAAAGGTAACAAATTTCCATACAGAATATCTAGTATTTCACCTTTTCTAATATTTAAAAAAAATAACGGTAACGAAGTAATGATTATAGGAATACCTATAGAGAGTAAAAATAAATATCCAATAATGCCCACTGGCGCCCCAGCATTACTCGCAATCAAATAGCTAAAAAAGCTAATCGCGAGGCCTATTATAATCATTATAATCGATGTATCTTTATGCATTATATGCCTAACAGCGAGCCATACGAACAGATGCCGCATAACCCCTTATAAACGGGAAAGGCGAACGAAGAGAAATTTTCTTTGAAATCATACGACTATCCCTGTTAATGATAGCGGAGACAGTATATTCAACGTTCGCTTTTGTCAATTTGATATCAAATTCGGCCCTGCGTTCGGTTAACCCTTATTCGGGTTCAGAATGTACTTCCCTCCCGTAGTCTTAGCATTATATTTTTCAATAATCCCGGGCGTCATGGCTTCTTCAAACGTCAACTCTTCCGTCGATTCAATCGCCGCTAGAATATCACCTCAACTAAGCTGAGTGTTAGCTCACCGTCAGATGAAATGTGGGTCAACAGCTGCTTTGATGTGTTCTTGCTTTATAATCCTGTCAGGTTGCTCTTCGAGTACTAAGGTGTCGTATCGCTGCGCGAGAATTGTTTTTAATAATAAGCTAAAAATCACCATAAGAACGGGAGGTTGCGAGTGAATAGGAATGCTATGGTACTTGAACTAAGAATCTTTCTAAGCTAACACTAATTTTAAAATATAGAGGCATGTACTACCTACCTTTTGATTAAGATAGGCGTCTACTTTAATGGGTGAGCCTTCTGGTATTTGATTCCGCTTAACTACATTCTCCTTCCATATAAGTTCCAACTTCTCTAATAATTTGTTCTTCTTCAGGCTCAACCCTATTTCCAGAAAGGGCGCTAGAAATAATTCGCACTATAAGACTGTCTAGGCGAGTAACTACATAGCACGGGATACTAGGCTCTGCATGGGAGTTGCCAACTCCAGAATCATCTGTGAGGAAAAGGTATCTTCCATGAGTGATAATAGCCATGCTTCTCATCAAATTTTCAGCTATATCGGCTACACCGCTAGCAGCAAGGGGATAAATATTTACGCCTATCTGCCTTGCTGTCTGAGCTAAAATAAAACTATCTGATAAATTTTCATCGTGCGGTGGAGCATCAGTAACTAAAAAAAGAAGTCTAGCAGCATTTCCTCCTACCCACTGAGCATTCAAAGCTGTAGACAAGCCTTGTTCCATTGCCGCAGGATAATCACCGCCTCCACTAGCAACTTGGTCTGCTAATTGATTCTTCATCTCATCAATGGAATCAGTAAAATCAAAATTTCGTACAACATATTCATCACCAACATCACCAACATCACCAACATCACCAACATCACCAACATCACCAACATCACCAACATCACCAACATCACGATAAAGAACCAATCCAAACCGCATTGATACTTCATCATATTCTGTTTGAATGGTTTCAATGATTGACTCAAATTCTGTAGTAATATATTTTAGTTCGTCGCCCATACTACCAGTAGTATCTATTACAAACATTAGTTCTAGCGCACTAGGAAGTGAGTCTATTTCTTCTTCCAGCATAATTTCAATAAATCGGTTATCATCTAAATCATCTAGATTTAACGAGACTTCAGCGGAGGGTACTTCCGAGTCAGGAGGAGTAATAACCACAGTAACATCTCACTCATTAACAATACCATCAATGGTAGGGAAAAAATAAAAGATACCACCTGTAGTCGTTAATGCTTCAAAAAGAATAGATGAGGTATTATCTAAAATTTTCAAACGAGCATTACTAACCCCTTCACCATTAACATCAACAACTTGTATCGTTATGCGATCAACAAGATCTATATTCGGAAATACTTGGTTTACATCTACTTGTAATATTGAATTTATGTGGTTCATAAAAGCATAAAAATTCAAGTTGTCATCAATATCTCCTGCAGTAAGAATTCCTGATTGTATTTGATTTTCCTCATCACCAGAATCTACACCGTTTGCGGAATCTTCGGTTCTGGAGTCAATAGAACTAACTGTACCCGTGCTTCCTGAGTCAGCACCATCTTCCACACACCCTGCTAGGGCAAGAATTGTAGTGGTTAAATATATCCCCACAAATAAATATCTAAATTTCATAATCACTCCATAATTATATTTTAATCAGTGAACTTTAAATTAGCTGACTGAATGGTTTTTTCTTGAATCTCATAACGCTTTTGTTGTGGGGCGCTGAAAGCGTCCAAGCCCCGGAGGGGCTGAACCACCAATTTTTTGTTATGAGTTGCCACTACGGAAGTTCCCCTAGGTATGGAAATGCACACCAAGACAGTACTACAAAAAGTAAAAGATTTGCAGAAAGCGCGAGCGGTTTAGACTTTTTAAGAAATGCAGCTAAGGCTATTACCAGCGATATACTAAACCCAACGATATTTTCGATTGCTACAATTTTCGTGTGCTCTTGCCCCTGATATTTGACACCATAATCCCAAGAACCTTGGAAATACATGGTATTAAGGACGCCTAAAACGATGATTAAGCCCAATACTATTTTATCGAAATGATGTGATGGAGATAAAAATTTTAGCACGAGCAAATAAAGTGCGGGAGTTATGAATGGAAAGAGAACCAGTGTGATGAATGCTACAATCACTATTGGCAGTGGCATTGGTACCCAAACATTAGGTACTCCGCCCAAGACGATAGTGGCCGAAACAGCTGCCAATAATATAGCCCCACCATACATCCATTGTTTTTGGGATAATTCCATAACTTTCCTAAGACTCATAACGCCTTACATTTTCGGCAGTTTGTAACGAGGTACGAGCGGAAAACCGTCCAAACCACGCAGTGGTTTACGCAACATGCATTTGTTATGTAATTTTATTCAATATACCAACAAATGCATCATCTGCTTTTTTCGAAACAAGCTCAAATGGTGATCTTTGATGGTGTTTTGAAAACCAAAATACCATTAAATACAGCATCAAACCAATAGCAATGTTTGGCCATGCATTAAGTTCCCATTGGAACTTCCAATACAAATTTAAAGAACCTGAGAATGGTTCAAAATAAGAAATAGGCCACTGATATCCATCAGGCCCCTTAGAGCCAACTAGGTCACAAATTAAATGTAAATGAAATAAAAGGAATGCCATGCAAGCAACTTTGAATTTATTCACCGAAGCAACTAAATATGCAATGATTGTTACTAGTAAGCAAAATCCTAAGTTATGAAGAGAATGATGAAATTCACCCCATAAATTTGAGCTGTACCCGAACAATCTTAAGGTTGGGTCAACTAGCAATCCAAATCCATCTATATCAGGGGCTATCCCAGAAACAGTAATTATACGTCGCTCTCTAACATTGCCATCAATTAGATTCGATGAAAGCCAGCTCATTAATATATGACTAGTAGGACTAATTATTCACACTCCAATCACATAACGCCAATATTGTGGGGCGCTGAAAGCGTCCCAGCCCAGAGTGGGCGAACACGAATGTCTTATTACAGGTCGATGGTTTTGTATTCATATTTCTCGAATTCCGTTTGATAGCGAACTTCAATACTCTTGTCTTTTACTGAAACCAGTTCAATGAGTGCACCATCAATTTTTAAGAGCACTTTAGATTGTTTTTGCGATGGATCTAATAAATAAATAGAACCAGTACCGTAGATGGCGGAGGTTGAAAGTAACAACTTCTTATTTGATAGCCAAGCAAATGACATAACATCATAGGCCCACTCTTCGTTTTGCCAAAACCTATTGCCTAAATCGTACTCTTGATGAATAGGCGCCCCCATTTTATTAAGGAAGACCGCAATATTTGTACCGAGTGCATCATCACAAAACACATGAATAGCAAACTGTCCACTCGGTTGCTCATGAATTCCCTGAGGACATACCTTAGCGTAAATTTGAGTTATTTTATTTTCAGCTAATACTTGGCTAGAAAAAAATGTGGCTAGTGTGAGTGCTATAATCTTAATCATATTTACACCTAACGCTTGCAAGCACAGGCGAGCGACGCAGGAGCGAGTCCAGCACAGCTTGCTGTGCGGTTGTGCCTTGCTTTGTTATGCATCAGTACCCTGTGATATATTTTTAACAAGTAATAGAGACCAAGCCAAAATGGCAAATCCTGTTACCTTGGTATATGGAACGTCAAATGGCTTAAAGTAGTCAGGAAAGAAACCAGCAAAACCTAGCGGCATAATAGCTACTCCAATAAATGGAGCTATATTCTTTCCTCCAAAAAACCTGATACTAATTTCTATGTAAGCGTAAAAACCTACAGCAATAACTACAGCAGCAGTAGCTAAGCTAAATAAATAGATCGTGAATATTCCTGCAGATTCACCCGAGAAGTACCACGGCCCTAGCTCCATAAATATCGAGCATATTAGGCCTGGTACACATACCTTTAAAGCAAGATCATCTATAGCCTTAACATATGTTGTAGAAATTCCATCAAGCATAATTAGTCCCTTAATTTTAATGCATAACAGCGAGCTACACGAACCGATGCCGCATAACCACTAATAAACGGGAAAGACGAACAAAGAGAAATTTTCTTTGAAATCATACGACTATCCCTGTTAATGATAGCCGAGACAGTATATTCAACGCTCGCCCTTGTCAATTTGATATCAAGCCCTCCGTTCGCCTACCCCTTATTCGGGTTCAAAATGTACTTCCCACCCGTAGTCTTAGCATTATACTTCTCAATAACCTCAGGAGTCATCGCCTCCTCAAAAGACAGCTCCACGGTCGACTCAATCGCAAACGTGGTATTAATCTCATCGGCCACACGCTTATACAACTCACCCACCCTTGCAGGCTTTAACTTACCCAGAAAACGCATCAACAACCAACCACCCACACTCCACGTCATACCAAATGCGCGGTTAAGCAGCGTCGGTGAAAAATCAAGCCCGCCATAAATGTACACCTGCTTATTATCAACAGAACCATAGGTATTGAAACCCGTCGCCTCTTTACTGCCGACCGCTTCCATCGCCGCTAGAATATCACCCGCCAACTCACCGCCGCCGATCGCGTCAAACGCCAGCGCTGCACCCGTGGCATCAATCGCCTTGTACAAATCTTTCTTGAAACTCTCACTCGAAGAATTAACAATGTATTGCGCGCCCAGCTTAGTCAGCAAATCGACCTGCTCTTGCTTACGCACAATATTCACCAACGGCACGCCTTCCTTAATGCAGACCTTATTCAACATAATACCCAAGCTGGATGCCGCCGCCGTATGAACAAGTGCCGTGTGGCCTTCCATACGCATCGTCTCAACCATACCCAACGCCGTCAGCGGATTAACAAACGACGAAGCCGCTGCATGAGGTGTCGTACCGTCGTGATGCACTATGCAGGCTTGCATTGGCACGCAGCAATACTGGGTGTAACTCGCCCCCGTTAAAACCGCGACCGTTTTACCGATTAACGCCTGAGCTTGTTCGCTATCACCCGCAGCAACCACCACACCCGCACCTTCGTTGCCGATCGGTAACGTTTGATCTAAGCGAGGTTTAATACGAGACAACATGTCTGGATACATGGGCGCGGTTAATGTTGTTTTATCATCACTTAATGAAGCTTTAGACAAATTAGCAGGACCAAACATAGGCCACATGTCTGATGGGTTAATCGGCGATGCTTCCATTTTCACCACGATCTCGTGGGCTTTTGGTGCTGGAACATCGACTTCATTTAAAGTGATTTTTAGCTCACCGTCGGATGAAATGTTGGTAAACAACTGCTTTGATGAGTTCATGTTTGCTGTGTTCCTTTTTTATTGGCCTGTCAGGTTGCGCTTCGAGTACGAGGGTGTCGTATCGCTGCGCGAGAATTGTTTTTATTAATAGGCTAAAAAATTACCATAAGAACGAGGGGCTTGCGAGTTAATAGAGGTGTTATGGGATTAGTACTAAGAATCTTTACGAGTTGATATTCACTTTAAAATACAGCTGCATGAATTACCTACCTTTTGATTAAGATAAGCGTGTATTTTATTGGATGAGCTTTCGTCTTCAGAGCGGAAAGGCCGTCGCATTTCACGCGCTATTATGTGCTCGCACTAAAGCCGTAGCGTTCCTCCATATAGCCCATTAGCCCGAGCAAGGTCGACTCTACGAGACTAAAGGAGTAATTTAGATATTCAGTAGATATTACAATATATCTTCCATTGCTTTCTACTCCCTGTACCGAACCAATCACTTTCTCGAGCTTTTTAATTGATTGTTTATCCATATCAATTAGGCTTCCATTCGCGTGCGCAGCTACGTTACGAATTTTATATATAGCCGAAAGCGCCTGAACACTGTTATCGTTGAAAGAAAAATCGTAACTTAAGACGTGCTTCAAATACTTATTGTATATTGAAACTTTACTTCTCCCACTGATGTCCTTATGTGAGAGTTCCTTATTCTCTTTATCTTTAGCATAAAGAAGGAGAGAGTTGACCGAGTTTTCAAATAGTGAATAAATTGATATGGCAAAAGGCATCCGTATCAGTCTAGGAATTTCATCTTCTGCTAGCGCATAGATATGCTGATATTCATAATATTCAGCATCTCGATACTCTTTCATCTCTTCACTAATGTATGTCTCACAAATTTTATCTACACCAGCATCGAGCAACTGAATATATTCTTGAATTGCAATAAGTTCTACCTTGATATCAATTCCAGGGTAATTGATATCAAGCCTTAAAAATTTATCAAGCGAGTCCATATTTACGCTCTCGTTTCACATAACGCCTCATTAGTAGGAAAATGATAGTTGGTTAAAATAAGCGACGAAGGAGCAAAACCAACGGCTACTTGTCCTTTTAAGTGACTTATTAGTCGTTGTTATCCTGTGACGAAAAAGCTTTTATAAATTGGCGATTAAAGGAACTTCCAATTTCATATTTTACGATCGCTTCAATAACACTCTTTTCCATGTGTTTCAAAATTGGGGAAAAGTCCCTATACCACTCGATCATCAATTGCTGCTCCATCGTCAAAATATTCTGCCAAATTTGGTTTTCAATTTCTGACGAAACATTGACAGCTATAGCGTCAATTGCTCCTAAAGCTAAACCAATCTGATAATTAATTGTTTGAAGTTTTAGATATGCTTCGTAGTCAAAGTCTTCTTTAATATCATCAATTTCAAGATACAACGTCTTAACGTCCTGCTTTTTGAAATACCCCCAAACCTCACCAATATCTAGTTTCGCTTTAAAGAGGGTCTGAGGACTTCGATCAGATGGATATTTAACCATAAAGTCTTTAAGCTCTTGGTCGACACATTCACGCCTAGCTTCAAGATACTCGTATTTTTGTGAAAACTGCTGATTAACATATTCTAAAGCTTTGAACACTTCTGCTGATAGAAGAGAGCGAGCCTGACTCACTGAAGCTACTTTTAGATCTTTAATTTCTTGATACTGCAGATTTAGATCTCTATTTTGAAGTAAAACGGTAACAATTATCCATAAGAAAGCGATTACACCTGCAAACCCAGCAAAAAAGTCACCAACTTCGTTTAACGTAAGCTTATTAAACCCTTTGTCAATTGCTAAAGATAAAGCAAAAATTATAATAAAAACGGTAACATAGGTAGGTATCAATAGTAATTTTTTAGCTTCTTTATTCAGTTTTACAAAATGAAGCCAAACATAAAGTACAAACCGCTTAGGGTTCCTTTTTATTTTCCGCAACATCTAAAATCCTTACAGTTGAGCTTTATATTTTCACCGAGACAACTAACGTCAAGAAAAATCGGCGCTTGTTTTACTGGGTTTATGGAAAAGTTACAATTTTTACTGTCCGATTTCAGGCGTTTGTTAAACGTTTTATTTGAACTCTATCTCAGCTATTTCAGGATTAACCGCCCCAGTTTTAAAGCGGACAAATAGGGTATGTACGTAACCCAATTGTCCTCTGAAAGCTTCCAACTTGTTTAAATCTTTGACACTATTTTCTTGATTGGTTGATTTCTTAATTTCTATAGCAAGAAGATTATCCGTTGTTTGCCTGCGATGAATAATAATGTCAGGTACAACGTTCCTTTCGATTTCCTCTCCATTAGTTGATACAGCGTAAATAAGCCGTTTAACTACGGAACGTTCTCTGTTGTATTCACAGTCTACTGTCCAAGCAGTAAATAATCCTGCTAATTTTATCGCTAATTGATGTGAGATTGCTTGTTCACTAGCATCATTTATCAGAAGATCAGATTGCTCAGTTAAGAACTCTTCCAAGACGATGCTTAAGTCGATATTGCTAATTTGCACTCAACTCTCCTAAGCATATAAAGCTTTGCTAAACGGCGCGAGTTAGCGCGTCCAGTGGAGGCGCGTATTTTTTGCACTGGAACGATGTTTGAGCAACTTATTAAAACGGCATTATGGCTTTTTACTAAATGCCTTACGAAGCTTTGCTATACCTTCACCAAGTGGTGGTATTTCAACTTTTAGCTTTGTAAGGCCGAATTCAAACTTACCGCCAGATACAATAAGGGCGGCCGTTAACGCTATGCCGATACCTAGAAAAACCACCTCAAATGGATTTCTACGCATAATGTCGTTTAAATATAGTTCTTCTTTTGATGAAAGGTACTGATTTGCTATACGATTTAACTCTCCCGGAGACAACGAAGCAGCCCTATGAAGTATTGATTCTGCAACATGATCGGTAGTTATCTCCGCGACAGCAACATCTCCATCATTTTCCATTTCGAAGTGAACTTCGTCTAGAGCTATTACATAGCAAGCTCTCAACAGAAAAAAATATTCGCTAAACTGTTGAATCGGTACAGGACCACCGTCTGAATTAATGGTTACTTCAATTTCTTCCATATATACCTCGTAAGAGTTTTAACAGCACGCTATACGAATGAGGTGAATTTTTCTTAGAAATGATACGACTACCCCTATCATTGATACTACAAACACTAGATTTAGCATTCGTATTTGTCAATTTCATATCACTTTAGCCTCCCCTTCGGTTATTCCCTATATATCGCATTAACCGAACACTCCCTCTCAGCTATTCCAATGGTTACCAAGCGCCCCTCGCCCAAATAAGCGAATCATAGTTCACTTATTAAAAAATGAACTTCTATTTACTTCTTTAGCGCTTTGCATTGGCTTATCGCGAAACCGAACATACCTTGGCTAAACGCTTACGTTTGCTAAAGGCGGCGCGCCGTTTGCTCAGCGTGCGCTATTGGGTAGAACGTTGGCGTTATCGCTTTTCTTATACCGAAATTTTTGAGGATGTGATTGAGTTGGGTATTACGGGCGGTCAAATAAAGCACCCACCATGCTCGTTTGCATTCCATACGATCAGACCCATACTAATTGTATAAAAAACATAAGGAGATACGAAATGGGCGGCATTAAAACTAGCTATTCAGTCGAACTCAATGATGACCAAATCACTTGGTTAAAACAGATGGCTGAGAAATATAGTATCGACGATGAAGGTAAGGCTTTACGCATCGTTCTAGACTTTATTCAGGAAGAGGCTGATCTTGATACCGTATTCGAGCAAGTCCGCTGCAGCCATTGCGGTTGACTGGCTATTCAACATCTGCCAGCTACGCTTTACTTATCACTATAGGACTTAAATTCCTATCATATAGGCAACGGAGATAAGCTTTTGAATCAAACTATCAAGGCAAAAACAATTTTAAGTGTTTTGATAGGGTTTGGTTTAGTCGCCGCTCTTGCGATTGCATACATAATCTTTTCACAACCTAAGATGATCACGGTAGGAATCGCTCGATGGGGATCCACTCTAGAGTATGATCGAAGTATTGAGGGCTTTAAAGAAGGCTTAGCCCTGAAGGGTTACATCGAAGGGAAAAACATCCAGTTTATCGAAAAAAACCCTGAAGCAGATTTGGCTAAACAGCATAAAATCATCGAAGGGTTTATTCACCAACAAGTTGATTTAATCTTTTCATTGACCACCCCCGGCACCACCATCGCGAAAGCACTCACTGAAAAAATGCAAAGCCCTATTCCTGTTGTTTTTTCGGTCTGCACCTACCCTGTTGAGTCAGAGTTAATTGCATCGTTAGATCATTCAGAAAACAACCTAGTGGGCAGCCGTAATTACGTGCCGTTTGCTAAGCAATATTATATTTTTGAGCAACTGTTTCCGGATACTAAGTCACTGGCGGTTGTGCGCCACATAGGAGAATCCAACTCTACCAATCAGCTAAAAGAAGTTAAAGCTCAATTAGAAGAACGTGGCATCACGATTATCGATATTGCGGCTGTCGATCTAGATGATATCCAATACCAGCTTCAGAAGAATGCGGCAAATATTGATGCGATCTTTTCCACTTGCGACACGCTGACTCATGACGGCGGTGATGCGATCATTGCTGAATTTGGTAAGCGTCATAAAATACCGTCGTTCGCTTGTAACAAAGAAGGGATAATCAATGGCTTGTTAGTGGGTAATATTGGTGATTTCAAAGCTATCGCAACAATCTCTGGGGAGCAGGCCGGGCAAATTTTTGACGGGGCTGATCCGTCTTGGTTGAAGACCGAATCCCCTAGAGATAGCTACATTGTTCTTAATGAAACCACAGCCAATATTCTAGAGGTGAATATCAGTCCGGTGTTCTTAGAGAGCGTGAAGGAAATCATCAAGTAGATGAAGATATTTGCAAAACTTATTCTTGGATTCTTGATTATTTCTATCTTGGCGGGGCTGATCGGATTCATTGGTCTGCGGCAATTGGAAGGCATTGCCGATCTTCTTAATAATGAAGTTACCTCGAGTATCGATAACTACCAAGCTCATTCGAACATAGATAGCCTGACTGATCATATTGAATACGTACAAGAAGTTCTCATGCATAGCGCTAACCAATACGCGTTTACCCAGAAAAAACACTGGCAGCAACGTTATTTCGCGTTTTCATATGAAATGAATCCAGCCCTCTCCACTTTAATCGGCAGTAGTAACCTACACGACAAGTCTTTTTTCAAGCAAGCCAAAGATGCTAGAAGCGCACAAGCCAAGATTGAGCTCGCCGCTATAAATAAGGTCAAAGAGGGTAATGTTCTTGCTGCACTGGCTGCTTTAGAAAGTGAGACCTACAGACTCAATGTTCTTAATTTTGATAATGCGTTGCGCGACTATCGCCTTAGCAACCGCCGTGCCGGTCAAAGCTTAATATCGGTAAGGTTGGCAGCAAAACAAGCGCAACTTACCGTGCAAAAAAGCCAACAATTATTGGCAGTCTTTATCTTCTTCACCCTTCTGATCGCTATCACCATCGGCCTATTAATAACGCGTTCAATTACACGACCCTTAGCCGTAGTCACTCGACATTTAGAACTGTTTAAATCCGGTAGCCTTGGTAGCCAGATTGTCCTTCCTGATAAAAAATTAAGTTTGCCATTTTATCAATTTCTAGTGCAGCGCTTCCCCGGTATTTTTAATAATGAAATGAACGAGTTTAGCCTGTCGTTTAATCATATGAGCAAGGTACTGGAAGAGAACGTAGTGTCTAGAGACTACATGGATAACATTATTGAAAGTATTGCCGATGGCCTTTTTACCTTTGATACCCAGGGTTTGATTCTATCCCATAACCATGCAGCCAGAACCATGTTCGGTTATGAGAACGATACCCTTGTTGGCTTAAACCTTGAGCAATTTATCCATGGGGTAAATCAAAGCGGCCAGGTTACCGAGATAGAAGGCGTGCGTAAAAATGGCGGCGTTTTCCCTTTGGAAATATCCGTCAGTGAAATCAATATCGATAATATCAAACGTTTTGTCTGTATCAGCCGTGACATCACCGAACGCAAAGACGCGGAAGTGGCATTGCTGGAAAGCTAAAAGTAATGCCGAAGCCGCCAGTCAAACGAAGAGCGAATTTTTAGCCAATATGAGTCACGAGATTCGCACCCCGATGAATGGCGTTATCGGCATGACCCACTTATTGCTCAACACCTCGTTAGACGAAAAGCAGAGACTCTACGCCAGTACCGTTAAGTCCAGTGCCGATTCACTGTTAACCATTATTAATGACATCCTCGACTTTTCTAAAGTTGAAGCCGGTATGCTGGAGTTAGAGCTTATTGATTTTGACTTGGCCGCTCTGACCCACGAAATTGGCAGAGCGATGTCATTCCAGGCCGATGAAAAAGGGCTAAAACTGATCTGTCCTGTCAATCCGATCGAGCAATTGTGGGTCAGCGCAGATTCTGGACGTATCCGCCAGATTATCAATAACCTGATCGGTAATGCGCTTAAGTTTACTCATCAGGGTGAAGTATCCGTGCACTATACTCTGCAACCCGGATCTACTGAAGCGCGTACTCAAGTGCGCTTTGAAATTACTGACGCTGGCATTGGTCTCAGCTTAGAACAGCAGACAACGCTTTTTGATCGCTTCAGTCAGGCAGATGGATCAACCACTCGACAGTATGGTGGCACAGGTCTTGGACTATCGATCTGTAAGCAGTTGGTGACACTGATGGACGGTGAGATTGGTGTTGAAAGTGAAGAAGGTAAAGGTTCAACGTTTTGGTTCACCCTCGATCTTGCCAATGCCATCAATGCGCCCGTTGCAAGTAAGACAATCATCAACGGCACCGAAATAAAAAATAGCCTTAGTAAAGAGGAGTATGGGTTCAATGGCCGTGTCTTAATCGTAGAAGACAATCTCATCAATCAGCTGGTAGCCCAAACAATACTCGAAGAACTTGGTATCCAATCAGACATAGCTGACAACGGTGTGGATGCATTACAGGCCCTCGAAAGTTTACCTTACGATTTAGTTCTTATGGACTGCTTGATGCCGGTAATGGATGGCCTTGAAGCCAGTCGAAGAATTCGAGATGCTGATTCAAAGGTACTGAACAGGTCCATTCCAATTATTGCGGTGACCGCGAGCACGATGGCACAAGACCGAGAGAAATGTCTTGCTGCGGGTATGAATGATTTTCTCTCTAAACCTATAGAAGTAGATAAACTTCAACAGACGTTGCTAAGCTGGTTACCCAAAACAGAATCCAAAAAAATTGAGCTGGATAATTGATTGACCAGTTAGCTTGGCGATTCATTGGCTGCATTGACACACACTTGGTTTCTTCCTCCGGCCTTAGCCGCATACAGTGCTTCATCAGCATCTTTAAGCAGGTTATCGATATTGATGTTTTTATAGTGTGTGGCAACGCCAAAACTGGACGTTAGTGTAATGGTACTCCCTTCATACATTAGCTCTAATGCTTCTATCTCTTGCCGAATACGTTCAGCCACCAATACCGCATATTCCTGCTTGGCTTCGAGTAACACTATGACAAACTCCTCCCCCCCTAGTCGACAACAAACATCGTTAGGTCTTACACTTTTCAATAATGCCTGTGCGAATTTCTTTAATACATAATCACCACCATCATGGCCATAAGCATCATTAATTTTCTTGAAAAAATCGATGTCCATATTGATCGCACTAATACAGCTTTCTGAACGATGGGCCGCAGACACAATATGATTACACGATAGATTCATCCCTCGGCGATTATATAATCCTGTTAACGGGTCATATAAGGCGAGTTTTTGCATTTTCTTATTCTCAGCAATCATCACCACGGTTAGCAGGCCGGTCCCTATCAATATATAGCCCGTGGAGCTACCAATAATAATAAACCCATAGGCCAGGCCATAATCATTTAAAACCAATCCGCTATAAAAAATACAGGGCGCTAGCGCTGCTACCAGTACCGTAGCGACAAAAATAATGGTATGTCCAAAATTTTGTTTTTCCCTTGACCACTTAAAGGTTAGATAGGCAATACAGGAGTAAAAAGAGAGACAATATACACCGAGGAAAAGAATTCGCTGTGGATCGGTATCTATGAGTATGCTGATCGCGGCGATACAGAAATGAATCGCCAATATTATGATACGCCTAGATTTATTTTGCTTGCCACATTCGGCGACAGCAACAACTAACAAGCCCGAGGCCAGCAGATAAAATAACAGCCCTATGGTGAGATCAATATCTATATTGGCGCTGTCTTTTATCCCGTGGCTAATCCAGCCAATGGCCCCCACAATGAAATATCCATTAAAATACAGCAGTGGAATTTTGGAAATGGTATCACTTTCGATCTTTCTAATAATCAATGCAAATGAAGTCGTTGATACCACCATTAAAAAATAAAGGGCATATACATAAAGCTTAAGGTCTAATTCGATCATTACTTATGCCAATACAATTTTCATCTAATAATTGTAGTTCATTTAATTAGGGCTATCGGGGTTCTAGTATCGGGGAACTGGGTTTATGCTGCTTAGCTCGATACAGTAAATAAAGCATCACACCGATGGAGATTAGAGAGACGGATAGAAACACAAACATGATTTGTATTTTTATCGAGTAACCCTGCTCTCGGGAATCCTTAATCATCCAAATACAAAAGAGTAAAACCAGTAGGTAAATATCGACCATCACATGAAATTGTAAACTGGATACATTCGCCAGCATCTGGGCCGCTTCCTCCCAGATAGGCGCCGCTGAGGTTAAGGCGATGTACACAGTCAAAAGTATAAAGGCCGTCAGTAGCCCAATTAGCCCTGTTATTTTTTTTGAGTCATTCATTGTTTGATCCTTCATTTTTTGATTACTATTGACAGAAACTCTTTATTTAACAGAAAGTTGGTCTCGCAAGCACAGAGTGATTATCTGACTATTAGTATCGAAAAAGAATTACCTAAGAGGTAAACTTCACCCTAAATGATTAAGGTGTTCAACCCTCCTATGACACTCAATGCCGATACAGAAAACACCCTTTTTGGTGAAGCAATACGTCAATGGCGCAAGACACTAGGTCTCAGTCAAATGAACTTGGCAATGAATGCCGACATTTCGATCAAGCACCTTAGTTTTCTTGAAAACGGCAGATCCCAGCCCAGTATCGATATGGTGATGCGCCTTTGTGCAACATTGGGCATGCCACTGAAATCACAGAACTCGTTACTGGTCGCGGCGGGCTTTAATCCTCGCTATCGCAAGAGCGCTTTAGATTCTGCGGAGATGAGCAAGGTTCGCCACGCATTACAACGCATGTTAGATCATCATGCTCCTTATCCGGCCATCGTCATGGATGCTCTGGGCAATCAATTGATGGCAAACAGTGGCACGATTAAGATGCTGCTAACGTTTCTGCCAGCCAGCACATTGAATAAGTACAGCAACGTATACGATTTATATTTAGCCGAGGATGGCCTTAAAGACTATATTCCTGAATGGGAGGATGCTGCGTCGGTACTGTTACAACAACTGCAAAATGAGTTGCTCAATACCAGTGATCCGGCGGGTTATGATTTGCTGAATAAATTTTTATCTTGGCCGCATATCCCCAAAGATTGGCAATACCGAGCGAGCAAGTTAGACCAAGGGCCGATTTTCGAGTTCACTATTAAAAATGACACCACAGAATTGAGCTTTTTCAGCACACTGACGACCTTTGGTACTCCACAAGATATAACGCTACAAGAATTACGTATTGAGAGTTTTTATCCTGCTGATGAGTCAACGCAGCGTTGGTTTGGTAAGAGTTGAAAGGAGTACGATCATAAAGCGTTATTCAGCAGCAGGGGCTGATGTTGCTTGGCCTTGTTACATGTGTTTTGCTATACTATGTAATACATTGTAATACAAACTGCGTTTACTGGTGATATATATGAAAAATGAAATGTTAAGTACCCGCATTGACCACGATACCAAGTTAGCATTTACTAACGTATGCGAAAGTATGGGGATAAGCACCTCGCAAGCATTAAAGATATTTGCTAAAGCCGTTATTAATTATGGCGGCATTCCATTTGAACTTAAAGCGAAGACACCTAACACCTTAACTGCCGCAGCCATTGATGAGCTAGAGTCTGGCAAGGCAAATACAGCTAATAATATTGAAGAGTTATTTAATGACCTAGAGATTGGTAAGCTAAAAGATGCTTAAGCTTGAATATTCCACTCAGTTTAAGAAAGACTTTAAAAAGATAGCAAAATTACCCATTCCTGATGTTGTTGAAGTTGGGCATGTAATTAAACAGCTACAACTAGAAAACACATTGCTTGAAAAATATGTTGATCATCTTTTGTCTGGGGATTGGCAAGGATATCGAGATTGCCATATAAAGCCTGACTTATTGTTAATCTATAAGATTGATTCTGATTCTCTAAAACTAGCCAGAGTTGGCAGCCATAGCGAACTTTTCAGGTAGCATAATTCCTTATATCGACAATCACTCATGCCCCAAGCAATGGCAGCCCTTTAATACTTTTGTATTTCAGTGATAACTCAATACAGTGCTGCAATATCGCCGTAGGAAGTGGTTCACTTAGATTTAGCACAATCGTACGATTGCCTTGAAACTCAAGGTCGTCTGAATACAGCTCGCGGAAGGTATCCACCAGCTTGGTTTTGCAGTTAAAGAATAGGTAGTAGTACTGTGGGGTTTTCTCTTTCCAATCGAAGCGAACCGCACTACCGCCTTTTACTAGGTAGCTCGGTTCACCCCATTTGAGGGTTTCTTCTACAGCCCCTAAATCTTGCTGCTGAGCGATCTCTAGTATTAAAGACCGCACTTGCAACAATACTGCTTTCGCATCTTTGGGGTAGCTATCAAACTTGTTTTGTATTGCTAGTTCCATTATTTAAGCCAGCGCCACTTCAAGTATGGCGTGCTGATAACTCTGTTTCAGCTTCTCTAATGCCTGCGCTTTTATCTGCTCTAACGCTTCATAGCCTATAGTAGCTGCACCTTGGCCGTTCATATAGGCAACCACTAGATAGCTGCTGCCCGTTTTCGATATATAGCTTTCTTTTAATAAGTCTGCGGGGAAGTATTCGGCGAGTATGCTTTCAATCTTCTCTTTTTCTTCTTTATTTTGCA
>NVWB01000197.1 GCA_002733575.1 Blastopirellula sp.
TTGAACATTTCAGTTCAAGGCGTTTCGAGTTTAACTATCCAGAAGCAAGATCGGTTCTCAATCTCCGTCAGGCACAGCACTGACCTACGAAACAAGATTAACTATCGAGTTGGGTTTCCCAGTAGGCTTCACTGATAAACTTGGCCCAAGATTCAATTCGCACTTTACGTGCTGCGTATCCTGGAGACCATCGAGGACGGACAGGCACTTTGCTCAGCGGCATGGCTGCCTGTTCTGGCGTGCGGTTGGCTTTGCGATGATTACACTTCACACAAGCCAAAACACAGTTCTCCCAAGTCGAACCGCCCCCTTGTGACCGTGGGTGAATATGGTCAATCGTAAGGAAGTCACTACCAGGCCGGCATCCGCAATACTGGCAAGTGTAGCTGTCTCGACGAAACACATTACGTCGACTGAACGTGACCGTGTTACGAGGCACCTTGTCGTAATTAGTTAGCGACACGACTTCAGGAACACGAATGCGCAGGAACTGCGACGAGATAAAAGGCTCATCTTTATCAGGAACCAATTCTGACCAGTCTTCCCAACTGTAAAGCTGGAAGTCGTGAGGGTCAACAATGCGCGCTGTTCCGCTGAAAACCTGCGTTAAGGATCGCGCGACCGAAGCCACGCCGATCGGTTGCCAACTTCGGTTGAGTACCAGCGTGGGTCGTTCTAGAAGAACTGCCGACATGTATCACTCCCTTGGTTTTCAGTGGTTAATGAATCTGCGGTAGCTGATATGAGTCATCGCTACCAATGTTTATGGATGGAACAAACGCAGGAATAGCATTGAGAGTATTCAATTATTTCAGTGTAGGGATAAAAAGTCGCCCCAGACCGTGACGGTTAGGAGTAATAATTAGCCCATAGCATACCACATCTTCAAACCAGATAACAACTTCGGAGTTGAAATTGACATTTTCTGCCTATTCTTAGGCAGGAAAGACAGTTTGTGATCTGGCGTGGAAATTGAATAAGAGACCTTATTCACGCAATTTTCAGGTTTCCAAGTGAAAACCGAATGAAAATCACGTTCCAATCGCACATGGAACCTAAAGAATACTCTCTTGGTGTTCTGTTAATACATAAGACGAACCGAAAAGAAATCGGTTCGCGCAATCTGGCCATCGGTCAAAAAGAGTTGCTAAAGTTGGCTAACAGGGGTCCGTTTTATTTTTCGATCCAAGTTAATTGCGGCCAGTGTTTTGGGCCATCGTTGGATGTCGGTTTTCCGTCACGCGACCGACCTGACTGGACGATCTTCGTAATCGACTCGGTCAGTTGCTTCACGATTCCTGGGTTTTCAGCAGAAACATCGTTGGTTTCACCAGGATCGGTTTCAAGATTATAGAGCTCATAAGGAGACTGCCCTTTCTTCGGCTTTACCATTTTCGGTGCCAGACTTCCGCCTGATCCTCGAAACATGTTTAACTTCCACTTGCCATCACGAATGGCAAAATGACCGGACCCTGAGTGATGAATCACAGGTCCATGGGCGGGAATAACTTCCGAGCTATTTCTCATAATTGAAAGTAGTCCGAAACTATCTTCGCCTGCGTTGTTCGGCAGTTTAGCACCCACGATTTGAGCCACGGTTGCCAGTAGATCGGTTTGACAAACAGGCACGTTTGATTTTGAGTTCGGCTCAATCACGCCTGGCCAACGCATCAGAAACGGAACGCGATGCCCGCCTTCATAAATGTCACGTTTACCGCCACGGAAATCTCCGTTGCATTGATGATTGTAAATACGTTTCCAATCTCGATAGTTGGTCTCTGCGCCGTTATCGCTTGAGAAGAATACTAGGGTGTTTTCGGTCAGCCGGTTGTCATCTAATGCCTTCAGAATCTGGCCCACTCGATGGTCGGTTTCTTCCATGAAATCCCCATACTCGCCCATCTTGCTTTTGCCGATAAAATCAGGATGGGTCGAATGTGGCAGATGGGGTGAGTTGACCGGAAAATAAAGGAAGAATGGCTTGCCGCTCTTTGCATCTTGGGCCGATTCGCTGATGTACTTGACTGCTCTGTTAGTGAATGTTTCCAACACCAACTCATCAATAAAACTAGGGGCAACTTCGATGTCTCCCTTCCCCTTGGGTTCATCATCATAAGGGGGCATCATCCGATAAGCGGCGGCACCTGAATCGATTTCGCTCTTGGGGTGTTTCTTTCGCGTCCATTTGGTTGCTGGTTCTAAGATCTTATCATTTTCAATATAGGTCAGCACACCGTAATTCATCGAAGCGGGGATGCCGAAGTAGTAATCGAATCCTTTGGTGATTGGGCCATCTTTTACTGGGGCGGACCAATCTCGCTTTCCTTTATTTCCTGGAATCTGCATCCCGAGATGCCACTTGCCGATCATCGCGGTTTTATAGCCATGCTGCTTTAAGAGACTAGGAACAGTCATGCGTCCATCGGCAATTAAGCAATCGGCATCGGCGCCCATGACGCCTTTTTTTAGACGAGCAGTACGCCACGAATACCGGCCTGTTAGCAGTCCATAACGAGACGGCGTACAAACCGTATCGCTGCAATGCCCATCGGTAAACGTGAGTCCTTCTTTGGCCAGCCGATCCATATTCGGCGTCTGAAACTTCGCGTCAGGGTTCAAAGCACTCACATCGCCATAGCCTTGGTCATCAGTGTAAATCACCACAATGTTCGGCAAAGGGGCCGACCATGCAAATTGTTGCGATTGTAGAAATACACAGCAAACCACCAAGAATAAGCTGATATTGAAACGATGAAGCAAAGTCGGAATGTTTGTTTTCATGGTCAAGCTTTGAAGTCAAAAGGTAGAAGACAGTTATTAATCTGCTCATAGTATAGTTGATAGACCACAGAGATTCGATTACTTGGGCTGCACTTTTTTTCGATAGTTCGAAGGCGCAATCCCCAATTTTTTGCGGAACGCGGCGCTCATGTACTCGACATGTTCAAAGCCAGCCTTGTCTGCGATTTCTGCCATCGTGAGATCGGTGTCTTGTAGCAACTGTCGAACTCGATCTAGTCGGTGTTGCACAATGGCATCGTGAGGGGTTCGTCCTGTGATGTTTTTGAATCGGTATTCAAGCACTCTTCGTGATAAGGGAACTACGCCAAGTACATCGCCCACGTTGATTCCATCGCACGCATGTTCACGAATAAACTGCATCGCCTGGGCAATTTCCTGATCATCGGTCGCTAAAACATCTGACGATTGCCGAGTGGCGATCCCTAGTGGTTCTACCAGGAAACCAGAAGAATCGACTTGCTCGCCATTCATCAATCGATCTAAAAGCTGAGCCGCCTCGTAACCAGTGCGTCTAGTATCTGGAATCACGCTCGACAGCGGAGGTGAACACAGATTGCAGAGTAGATGGTCGTTGTCGACTCCAATTACCGCCACTTGTTGTGGAACCGAGATTTCTAGCTCTCGGCAAATATCTAATATCTGCTGGGCCTTGATGTCGTAACAGGCCATGATGCCAACCGGTTTCGGCAATTGCTCAATCCATCGCACTAACCGTTTCTTTTCACGATTCCAAGAAAAGCCGGGCGCGGATCGCGGTTTTGCCGAAAACAGATGACACTCAATCCCTGCTTCGGTCACACGCAGTTGAAATCGATCTCGTCTCCAGACCGACCAGTTGAACTCGGGTTCATCACAAAACGCTAAGTGCCGGAAGCCTCGTTCTATAAGATGGTTGACTGCCAAGTCGGCGATTGCCGCATCGTCGGTTTCGACCCAGGGAATGTTTTTCACGAATTGCCCGGCACTGACATCGACCACAGGTAGATGGGTCTTCTGGATGATCGAGCCAATTTCCTTGGTTTCAATTCGGGCAATCAGCCCATCGCCTTTCCAATTTTTCAACCACGTGGGCGGCGCTGCTCCGCGCCCTTGCTCCGGCAAGTAGATCGACCACGGCTCATGCTCACGCATGTAGGCAATAATCCCCTCGACTAATCCACGTGCATATGCGTTGGAAGTCTCGATGAGCAGGGCTATTTCTTTACGGGTTTGCATGGTTTTGCAAAAAGAAGTTAAGGCTAAATTGAATCACATTTGATCTACCATTGTAGCGAACTCAGGAATCACAATCTTCCTCTTATTGTAAAATATCTTATATTTTATTCGCATATTCTCATGGTGTTATTTCTAAATAACACTACGCTAGAGTGAATCAAGATAGAAAATTCGTGGTGGACCGAGCCTGTGTGCTTAAGGTACCCCATGCACCTTCATAGCTTTTCTCTACACAAGGGTCGTATTAATGAGTGACAAACAAATCAACGTGGCAATGATCGGTCTCGGTTTTGGTGCCGAGTTTATTCCCATTTATCAGGCCCATCCTAATGCCAATGTTTATGGCATTTGCCGTCGAGACGAAAAAGCACTCAACGAGGCGGGTGATCAATTTGGCATCGAAAAACGATTTACCAAGTTTGAAGATGTATTGGCCGACCCTGATGTTGATTATGTCCATATCAACTCGCCAATCTCTGATCATGCCTGGATGTCTTTGGCGGCCTTAGATGCTGGCAAGCATGTGATGTGTACCGTGCCGATGGCGACCACGATTGAAGAGTGCAGGCAGATTGTCGAAAAAGTGAAAGAGACGGGCCTGAAATATATGATGGCCGAAACCGTGGTCTACAGCCGCGAATATCTGTTCATCAAAGAGATGTATGAAAAAGGGGAACTCGGAAAAATTCAGTACATGAAAGCCTCGCATCCGCAAGATATGGAAGGCTGGCCAGAGTACTGGGAGCGTATGATCCCCATGCACTATGCCACCCATGTGGTTAGCCCCGTGCTGGGTTTGGTTGATGGTTTGGCCGAGTATGTGAGTTGTTTTGGATCAGGCACGATTGACCCTGTATTGGCTGAAAAATCGGGCAACAAATATGCGGTCGAGTCGTGTCACATCAAAATCAAAGACAGCGATATCTCGGCACAAATTTGGCGATTCCTGTTTGATACGGCTCGTCAGTACCGCGAAAGCTTTGATGTGTACGGAACCAAGAAAAGTTTTGAATGGACATTAGTCGAAGGCGAAGACCATGTGATTCATACCGCGAAAGTGCCGGAAGCAGAAATTGCGTCCAAGGTCACCATTCCTGATTATGCCCATTTGTTGCCGGAGCCAATTCAGAAGTTCACGCAATCCATCGAAGATTCCGATCATCTCTCGTTTGTCCAAGGGGGTGGACATGGTGGCTCGCATCCTCATTTGGTCAATGAAATGATTTCGGCATTAATCGAAGACCGTGACCCACGACCCAACGCGGTCACTAGTGCCAACTGGACGTGTGTCGGCATTTGTGCTCATGAATCAACCAATAAAGGGGGCGAGATCGTTCGCCTGCCTGATTTCACTTTAGGCTAAACGACTCTAGCTCAATGATAGATTAGCACCTGATGTCCAGGTGCTAATCTTCCTCTTTTCGCCGAGATGAACATCATGAAACACGCACTTCAGAATTATATATTCGCAAGTTGTTGCTTTGCGGCAATTGGATTCTTGCCAGTCGCATCTGCCGCTGAGAAGCCGATGAACGTGTTGTTTTTGGCGGTTGATGATATGAACGACTGGATCAGTCCGCTCGGCGGTCGACCTGATCCGATCACACCCAACTTGGCAAAACTGGCCGCATCGAGCGTTTGTTTTACCAATGCACATACGGCTTCTCCTGCTTGTCATCCATCTCGCGTGGCTATCATGACTGGCGTGCGCCCTAGTACGACAGGCATCAACGAGAATGTGTTCAACAAAGAAGTTGGCCCTTCATGGCGAAAGCACAAATTGCTAAAAGATGTCGTGACGTTATCACAACACTTTCGCAATCATGGGTATCATGCTGCCGGTGCAGGAAAGATCTTTCATTCTCTCCAATGGTGGCCAGGTAGCGAGAATGATCCTGACACTTGGGACGAATACTGGCCCGAAGCACACAAACCGATTCCATTTCAAGTACGTCCACCAGAAGACCGAGTCAAAGTTTTGCAAAACGACAACATGGGTCGTCGTCCGCTAAGCAACGCACTGTTTGGCTGGGAACCGCTGCAAGTTAAAGATTCTGAGATGTCTGATTACCAAGTTGCCAGTTGGGCCACTGAGCAGTTGAACAAAGAGCACGAGAAACCGTTCTTCTTAGCGGTTGGGATTTTTCGCCCCCATATCCCCTGGGAAGTTCCGCAAGAATACTACGATATGTATCCGCTAGATAAAATGAAGATGCCCACGATAGAAGAAGATGATTTGGCCGATACGCATAGCCATAATCGAAGAAACTGGCATCAATGGGTCGTGGCGAACAAACAATGGGAATTGGCCGTACAGTCTTACTTGGCTTCGATTACCTTTGCGGATCGACAGATTGGCCGTGTGTTAGATGCACTAGAAAACAGCCAATATCGTGACAATACCATTGTCGTTTTGTGGTCAGACCATGGAATGCACATCGGCGAAAAAGAGAACTGGGAAAAGTTCACTTTGTGGGAAGAATCAACGCGAATTCCCATGTTCATTCGTGTGCCAGGTCTTACCAAAAACGGCACCACCGTTTCGCGGCCTGTATGTACAGTCGACGTATATCCTACTTTGGTCGAACTAACCGGAACAACTGCCCCGGCTCATCTCGAAGGCGAGAGTCTGGTTCCGCTGCTCAAAAACAAAGATGCAGAACGCAAAACGCCAGCCATCTCTTCCAATAGCAAAGGGGACGCCATCCGCACTGATCACTGGCGTTACATTCTCTACAACAATGGGTTTGAAGAACTGTATGATCACCAAAATGATTCCGATGAATTTACAAACTTGGCCTATGATCCAGCATATCGCAGCACGCTTGATGAACATCGCGCTCTAGTTGAAAAGCATATTGGAAAGAAACCGCCAGAAGGCTATGGAGTGCCTGCTGGATTTTTGATTGATAAGAACCATCGAGTTCGTAAAGACAATTATGTATCGATCACAGAGATGGTCGCATCACTGCTCGAAAACCATAAGAATCGCGCAAATCGTGATTTAATGACTTTCAACAAGAAAGAATCACTGCCAGGAAATCTTTCTCCATTAATCGGCGGGCGAATGATTAAGATTGAAGCCGCTATCATTGGATCGCCTGATGCTGCTGGTGTGATTGTCGCTCAGGGTGGCGATGTGTTGGGTTATTCGCTTGTGGTTCAAGATGGCTCGCCTGAATTGGTAATTCGTGTGAATACAAAAGTTCACACTTTGAAATCCAACGTAAAACTGAAAAAAGGAAAATCGTTAATTTCGATACGCATTTGGGAAAACGGTTATGCTCGATTGCAAGTAAATGATGAGCCAATCGCTGAAGGGCAATTTCCGTCAATTCAGAAACACCCTAACGATGGAATTAGCATCGGAAGAGACGACAACTCACTCGTCGGCAACTACGATTCCCCCTTTCCCTACAATAAAAGAATTCAAAGTGTCTTAGTTGCGACAGGCAAGAAAGCGGAGTAACGAATTCGTACTCGATTTTCATCTTCTCGCAATTTACCTTTCCTAATTAATTACCATAGGCCCTTCCTCATGTGGAAATACATCAACGCAATTGTCACCGTTTTATTCTTTGTGGCATTCTTATTTACTTACACGCATACAGCAACTGCGGCTGACGATAACGGCACACTGAACTTGATCTTCCTTGGTGACAAAGGCCATCACAAACCGGCAGACAGGGCCGCGCAGTTGATCCCCGTGATGCAAAAGCAAGGAATTAACATCGAGTACACTGAAGATTTAAATGTGCTGAGTGATGCCCGGCTGGCGAAATACGATGGCCTTATCATTTATGCCAATATCGCAAAAATTAGCCCCGAACAAGAATCGGCCTTATTGAAATATGTGACTGATGGGGGCGGATTGATTCCGCTGCATTGTGCCACGTATTGTTTTCTGAATTCTTCCCTCTACATCGATTTAGTTGGCGGGCAGTTTAAAACCCATGGCGGCGAGATCTTTACCACCGAAATTGCAGAGAAGAATCATCCGATTATGCAAGGATTCTCTGGCTTTGAAAGTTGGGATGAAACTTATGTTCATCACAAACACAACGACCGCAACCGCATCGTGCTCGAATATCGCGTGCAAGGAAAACAGGCCGAAGGCCAGAAGAAAGAACCGTGGACTTGGGTTCGTACACACGGCAAAGGTCGCATCTTTTACACCGCTTGGGGTCATGATGCCCGGACTTGGAGTAACCCTGGCTTTAATAACTTAGTGGAACGCGGAATTCGCTGGGCTGTGAAAGACGATCCTAGTAAAGTGGCCGATTTCACTGATCTCAACAGTTTTGATATATCTGAAATGACCGCTCATCGAACCGATGTCAAGCCATTCAAGTTTATCGATGTCGGATCTAAAATCCCTAACTACACACCAGGTGCAAAATGGGGAACGCAGGAAGACCCTAATACAAAAATGCAGATGCCACTTCCGGCTGAAGAATCGATCAAGCACTTTGTGACACCTGAAGATTTTGCGGTCGACTTGTATGCCGATGAAAACAACTTTCAAGGTAAACCCATCGCGATGAACTGGGACGAAGATGGCCGCTTGTGGATCTGCGAAACGGTCGATTATCCGAATGAATTACAACCGGCAGGCAAAGGGCGTGATCGTATTCGCATTTGCGAAGATACCAACGGCGATCACAAGGCCGATAAATTCACACTGTTTGCCGAAAACCTGAGTATCCCGACCGCAATCTGTCCTTATCGTGGCGGAGTGATTGTGCAAAACGGAGTCGAAACGCTCTATCTCAAAGACACCAACGGTGATGGCAAGGCCGATGTTCGTAAAGTGTTGATCTCTGGCTGGGCGCTCGGCGATACCCATGGCGGCGTCAGTAATCTACGGTACGGACTTGATAACTGGATCTGGGGCATGCAGGGTTACAATAACTCGCAACTCACCATTAATGGCGAGAAACAACAAGCGTTTCGCATGGGCTTCTTTCGTTTCAAATTAGATCAAAATGATCCCCCACGTGTAACCAAGTTGGAATTTATTCGTTCAACCAACAACAATACCTGGGGCTTAGGCATTAGCGAAGAGGGGCTCATCTTTGGCTCGACCGCCAATCGTAACCCGAGTGTCTACATGCCGATTGCCAATCGTTATTACGAAAGCGTACGAGGCTGGGGACCGCAGCAATTAGGCACCATTGCCGACAATCACTTGTTTGATCCCGTTTCGGCCAATGTGCGTCAAGTCGATCAACATGGCGGCTACACGGCCGGCGCAGGGCACGAGCTTTACACGGCTCGGGTCTACCCGAAACAGTGGTGGAATAAAACTGCGTTTGTATGTGGACCAACGGGCAAGTTGATTGGTACGTTCGTACTAAAACGTAATGGAGCCGATTACACTTCGACCAGCCCAATCAACTTAGTCGCTTCGTTCGACGAATGGTCGGCCCCAATTGCGGCCCAAGTTGGGCCAGATGGCAACGTCTGGTTCTTAGATTGGTACAACTACATCATTCAACACAATCCAACTCCGCACGGTTTTGAACGAGGACCAGGCAATGCGTATGTCTCGGATCTACGAGACAAAAAACATGGTCGGATCTACCGCGTTGTCTACCAGGGTGAAGTTTCAGAAAAGAACAAAGCCCCTCAATCTTTGTCGCAAGCATCGAACGAAGAACTGGTAAAAGTGTTATCTCACCCTACGATGCAGTGGAGACTCCATGCTCAGCGTTTATTGGTGGCACGAAATGCCGTGGAGGTTCAGCCCCAGTTAAGTCAACTTGTGAGCAGCGAAAACCTGGATGAAATCGGGTTAGATGTAGGTGCCATACATGCGTTGAGAACCTTAGAAGGACTTGGTTTGTTAAATGACAACTCCTCTCTATTGGCCCTGGCACTCAATCATTCATCTGCCGGAGTTCGACGAGTTGCACTGGAATCCTTCGCACTTCAGCCCGGTGATTTCAAGGTAGTTCAACCTACATTATCAGATAAGGACGACCAAGTTCGCTTAGCCGCTCTGCTTAGCTTGACAGGCATGTCTTCCAATCAGGAAACTGGTCAAGCATTGGCCATGATTTCACGTCGCCCCAGTTTTCTAGCAGATCGCTGGATCGCTGATGCGGTGACCAGTGCATGTGCGGCCCATGCGGTGCCTTATATCGAAGCGATTGCATCCGGCAAGCAAGCTTTGCCAGCGAAAACAAGTGAAATCGTAACTCGTGTGGCCGAGCATATTGCTAGAGGGAACCCTGATGCGACTCAAATTCAGCAGTTGATTGCCGGCCTGTCTCATGCGAATTCAACAGTCTCCGATGCCGTTCTTTCGGGGCTTGCCCAAGGCTGGCAAAAGGAGCATGCGATTCAACTAACGGCCACGACCGATGCAGAGTTAGTTGCGTTGCTCTCAAAAGTTTCGCCGGCCAGCAAAGGGAAGTTAATTCGTCTCGGAAACATCTGGGGAAGCAAACAGCTAGACAAACATGCAGGCGAGATTGTTCAGGCAATGATGGCAACCGTACTGGATGCGGATGCCAAAGAGGTTGATCGATTGAACGCCGCAGAACAAATCATTGGCTTTAGACCGAGCGACAATGAGACTGCCATTGCAATACTGGAGGCCATCTCTCCTCAAGAATCACCTGAGTTCATCTCTGGGATTCTCAAATCGCTGGCAGCAAGTTCAGCTCCGGCGTTGGGTAAAGAACTAGCTGCTCAAATTCCCACAATGACACCAGCGGCTAAAGATGAAGCACTGCGATTAATGTTAGGTCGGCCTACTACAACGGTGGCGTTTTTGAATGCCGTGGAAGCTGGAACTTTGCCTCTTTCTGACTTGAAACTAGACCAGAAGCAGGCGTTAAGTGATCATCCTGATCGAAAGATTCGCGGTCGAGCACGCAAACTACTGGCCGCTGGTGGCGGACTGCCGAACCCTGACCGAGAGAAAGTGCTAAAGTCGTTATTTCCAATCACGCTAATCAAAGGTGATGTGGCCCGTGGTAAAGAGATGTTTAAAAAACATTGCACCAAATGTCACATGCACAGTGGCGAAGGAAATAAAATTGGGCCTGATCTCACAGGCATGGCCGTGCATCCTAAAGTGGAACTGCTCACGCATATTATTGACCCTAGCCGAAGTGTCGAAGGCAACTTCCGCACCTATACGGTAATGACCGAAGAGGGCCGCATTTTAACTGGTATGCTTACCTCAGAGTCTCGCACGGCGATTGAGTTGGCCGATACCGAAGGAAAACGTCATTCACTGCAAAGATCAGATATTGAGAAGCTGGTGGCGTCGAAAAAATCGTTGATGCCTGATGGTTTTGAGAAGCAAGTGACCAAGCAGGAACTGACTGACTTATTGGAGTTTCTGACCGCCAAAGGCAAGTATCTTCCCTTGCCGCTCGATAAAGTGGCAACCGCGATTAGTACCAAGGGCCTGTTTCACACAGGCGACAACGGTGCAGACCGCATGATCTTCTCAGATTGGAAACCCAAACTATTTGAAGGCGTTCCCTTTGTGTTGACCGATCCTCGTGGAAAAACGACGCCGAATTTGATTCTGCTGTATGGCCCTCAAGGAACCATGCCGCCAAAGATGCCGAAGTCGGTCGAGTTACCGTTGAACTCACCCGCTAAGGCCATTCATTTTCTTAGCGGAGTCAGTGGTTGGGGGCATCCGGCCAGTAAAACTGGAACCGTGAGCATGATTGTTCGACTGCACTACCAAGGTGGGAAAACCGAAGATCATCCACTGCTGAACGGAGTTCACTTTGCGGATTATATTCGCAAAATAGAAGTGCCTGAATCCAAGTTTGCGTTTGCTTTGCGAACACAACAAATGCGTTATTTGGCCGTTTATCCCAAATCGACCGAAGTGATTGAACGACTGGAATTGGTCAAAGGGTCTGGTGTAAGTTCGCCGATTGTGATGGCCATTACTGTGGAACAGCCAGAATAAAGAGGAACTCCGTTATAAATTCAGGCTCTGATTATAGGCTTGTTTTTGCTCGTCCTTGCCAATGCGCTCCGTGATTTCATTCCACTGGTCTGAAGCAGACTGTAAAGCGTCTTTTGCGGTCTTTTCACCCTTGAGCATTTGCTCCACGGATGTTTCTAACGATTGCATGTATTCCTGTTGAGCAGGTATTTTCAGGGCGCTGACTGCTTGATTTCCATTGAGTTGGTTACTAACTACCTTGCCGTATTTTGCGGCCAACTCTTTGGTAAATCGACGATCATCAAGCCAACTCGACATTAATGGCACGGCTGAGTTTCGACTCAGGCCTGTCTTATCGCTCGCACGCGATAACGGAAAACCCAACTCACTCCCAGTGAGTCGAATTAAGCAAAGAGCCGTGCTACGAGTATTTGCAGATCGAGACGATATCGATGCAACTTGTCCGCTGCTGCTAATCACAGGAACACTAATTGCGTTGTCTGCTGAGTGCGTGACCCAGTTCGCTTCGAATTGATTGTAGGTTTCTCGTGAGCCTGGCACTTTCGTTATACCAATAGGCCAACTGATGCGATCTAAATCTTTTTGCTGTAGCGGTCTAAACCAACCGACAGCCATTGCCGACTTACCCGCCAGAAATTCATCGCCCACTTCGTAGGGAGTTAGGTTTTTTAGTTCATCAGGAATCGTCTGCTCAACCGCGATTAATTCTTCCGCCGCTTTGATGAATGATGGCTGATGCAAGTTTGACTGCATCGATGCAAAATTAAACAGAATAGAAATGTTATTTTGATGTTTCGCATAAGCAGCAGTACGAACGATCAAGGTCTTCGCTTTCCAACCATCTGTCAAAGCCTCTAAAGTTGCCGATTTTAAATTCGGGAATTGGGTTAGCTTTTGAAGAGACGCATCAATCGTTTCGACACAAACTTGATACTCTTCCCAAGTGGTAGGCGGGGTAAGCTGCAACTCCTCAAAAATATCTTCACGGTACATGAATACAAGCACAGGCGAGCCAAGTGAAAGAGCTTGCAACTGATTGTCCCAGCGATTTTCATTTCTGCGAATCAATGTAAAGAAGTCAGACTCTGCTAAAACTTCATTGTCGTGTACGGAGTTCGGAATTGGTTCAATCCACTTCCGCTGAACTAATTCACCTAAGTGCTGGGGAGGATAGATAATGGCATCGGCTTCTAAACGTTTTAGTGCCCAGAGTTCATCGGCCGAGAGGTTTTGTACTTGCAGCGGTTGGGCAGACTGGGCCATCCACTCTCGCGAGATCGCTTCGGCCAATTGGGCATCGTCGATCACCACCAAAGAAATCGGCATGAGACTTTCAGTGGCAGTCGCTGCTCCTGTTTGATCAGCATCAGGCTGATTGCATCCCAGGCTACTCATGGCGAAGAATAACAGGCAGAAAAGCATGGCACGCATATTGGTATTCCAGATGGTCTTGAATTGCTAGGAGAAAGAATGGATATCGTAGTCTGCAACGGCTGCTATCGTCAATGGAGTTGATTCCTCAGATATTCCTTAATACGCTTGCAAAAGTAGAGTGGTTGGTAAGATAATGTGAAAATGGGCCAATTAATGAATCTTTATTGCGAGAATACTCATGGCTGCGAAATTCTATCAGGAATCGGAAGTCGCGCAACTGCTTGAGATGCCCGCCACAATTGAAGTGGTGGAAGAGTGTTTCAAGCAACTGGCTCTCGGAAATGCCGAAAATGTGCCCCGTCGCAGAAGCCGAACCCAAGGCTTCGTTTTGCATGACATGAGCGCCACTGCCGGGTATCTAGGCGTGTCTGGTTGGAAACAATACACCACCACGAAAGAAAAAGCCCGATTTTTAGTTGGACTTTATGATTGTGCCAGTGGCGAACTGCTGGCGATATTCGAAGCAGACCAACTAGGGCAGTTCCGCACAGGCGCGTCGACAGGCGTGGCCTCACGTTATTTGGCAGCCGGTGGAATTCATCAAGTAGGGCTCATTGGAACCGGTTGGCAAGCGGAAACTCAATTAACCGCCTTGGCCGCAGTCCATTCATTGCGGCAAGTATTCGTCTATTCCCGTGATATCGATAAACGGACCTCGTTTGCAGAAAAAATGGCAGACTCTCTTGGCATTGAAGTAATCCCTGTACATGAACCAAGAAAGGCGGTCGAAGATTTGCCAGTGGTGGTGACGGCCACGACCAGTAAAACTCCAGTACTGGAAGGAAACTGGTTGGCCGAAGGTGCACTGGTTTGTGCGGCGGGCGCCAACTGGTTATTCAAGGCCGAGATAGATCAAGATACAATTCTTAGAGCCGATAACATTGTGTGCGATAGTATTGAAGCATGTCGATTAGAAGCAGGCGATTTTGTCGCGGCTGACGAAGCCAATCGTTTCGATTGGGATAAGCTGGTCACGTTGGGCAGCGTGATCGCCGGCCAAAAAGTGGGCCGCGATAATGCCCAGAGCATTGTACTGTATGAATCTTTGGGCCTTTCTTTACAAGATGTCGCACTGGCCGATTGGCTATTAAAGAAAGCAAAAGGAAGACCCGACTTGGGAACGGATCTTCCATTCTGAATGATTCGCTTAGCGAAAGATGGACGGCGAAGTGTCAGCAGTCTCAGGCGTTGGGGCCGCTGCTGCTTTCACTTTCAGAAAAAGTTCTGAAACAAACTTGGAGGCAAGTGTTTTGGACTCCACTTCAGGTCGGAAAACAAATTCGCCAGTTTTAGTAGATTCTGCTTGGATCGTCAGCTCAATGCTCTCATTCGGTGCCAGTTGAATCGAGTCAAAGGCAGCCTGACCAACGGATATTTTTCCTGCGGAACCCTCAAGCACTTTGGGCTCTAGTCCCTTTGAGAAGAAGGCAATCACATTCACATCTGCCACCGCTTTGTCACTTAAATTGGTAACACGGATGCCATAGAGAACCATCTGCCCTAGCGGAACTGATTTTGATGGAGAAAAGACTTCCATCTGCAACGAGTCGACTGGTTTTTTAGTGGGCTCTTCTGGTTTTGCAGTCACTTCAATTTCGGTCGGTGTTGTCTTGGGTTCTGGCGTTGTTTCTACGACTTTTTCTTCTTCTCTGATGATTAGATGCCCGTTGATTTGATCACCGACTAAAGTGGCAAACTCTTTCAGTGCTTCTGGGCTGAAAATCAATTGTGGTTGATCAGACTTTTTACTCATTGTACTAGACAACGCAAGCTGGTCTTTCAACACGTATCGGATTTTTTCAGATTTCGTCTCTCGCTTTAGAATGTAGATCGATTCAAGACTTTGATCTAAATTCGCTGAATCTAAAGCAAACCGCTTAACAAACATCATATTGGCATAAAGAATAGCTTCATTATTCTTGGTATCGAACTTAACATTCAATGGCCCTTCGATTACTTTGACCGAGTCACCAGGCGTAGGCAAGTTTTCATCATCAAACTGATTGATTGCTTTCAAAAAGGCAATCGAGATGCTGTGATCTTTGGCAATGGATTCCAAGGTATCATTGGGCAAAAATGTTTTTGCAGGCAGAGCAAGATGCTTATTGGAAGCAAACATAACCTTGGATGCCAATTCATCCATTTTTTCATATAATTGTTCGGATTCCTCTACAGTTAGCAACTGTCCGCCCTGGGAATAGTTTGAAAGCAGATTTAAGGCTTCAGCAAGCTTAAATTGTTTTTCTAATGAGTTACTGTCCTCGAATGTTTCGGAATGTGTTTTGGTGTACCCGTACCCAAAGCCTCCAATCGTAGGAATGGGGGAACCATAGCTATTTTGTGCAAACGAAAGGTCAAGATCCTCAGTTGGATTCCCATCTTGATCTAGTCCAAAATTTATTGCTGGAGTATCACTGCCCTCAGTGTCAACATTCTCAGCAACAATCGGCGTACCCGTTGTAAAAACCGATGCCTGATCAAATTCTGAAATGGCCGGGTTTTTTGGGGCTTCATTCGTGTCGCTTGGTGTAGGAAACGAAATGTTGGGAGCTGTTGCTGCTAAATCGGTGGAAGGAGTTTCCGGCACTGAAGCATCAAACAGAGGTGGGGCATCATCATAAGTGTCAAAATCTGCAAGGTAATCTGCATCCCTATCTTCCGTTTGGAACGACTTATAGACAGAATACCCGGTGAAACAAACACAGGCTGAGAGCCCAACGACTAGCAAATATCGGAGGAAAACCACGGTCGCCCCTCGCTCAAAATAAGGTGATCAAAGATAAAACTGGCCAAATGGCCCGCTGTCTGTATCAAATTTGCAGAACTAAGTCTAGGTAGAATTTGGATTTAGCTCAGTTATTCACACGTAATACAAAGTGCTATCAACGAATCGCTTTGCATTATCTGGTATTTACCGTAAGATGAATGTATGCAACGATTTACTTGTTGTGGCCTAAAACTTGCGTATGTGTAGTTCACGCTTTGCCTGTGTACTTTTATGAAAAATAATTCTTCAAATTTTAATTCCGAAGAGTTGGAATATGTTCCTCCTGCGCTACCGGGCCAAAAAAGCAGGATGTTAGCTCGAACGGTTCAGTCATCGAATCAAATGGTCCGCTCGGCCATGAGTCTCTCGAAGGGGTTCTTTCAAGGAACGGGATCGTTTCTTTGCTCCACCGCGTTTCACATTGTTTTGATTCTTTTATTGGTTCTCTTTAGTTTCGAAGCAGCGAATAAGCCGCTTCCCAATCAACTGATTCTTCAAGACACGCTGGAAGAAGAACGTGAGCAGGATCTGGAAATACTGCTTGATGATCTTGAGCACATGGCCGATTCTCTCACGATCACGAATCTGACAATCACAGAACAAGGTATGGAAGGCCAGACCGATGCCACGATCTCTCCGCCTGAGTTACACACTGAACTTCTGGAAGATCTAAACGCTCCACAAGTTTCGTTAGATCAATTTGTCTTCTTCAACAAACAGACCGACTCATTATTGGAAGACGTACCGATAGGGACCACCGGTTCAGTGCAAAGCATTGTAGGAGACTACAACGAAGCGATGGACCAAATCACGCAAGAACTTATTTGGATGTTATCCAAAGATAAGGTGTTAGTCATCTGGTTGTTTGATCAATCGGAAAGCATGCGCGATGATCAGTTAAAAATTAGAAATCGAATTAAACGAATCTACGATGAACTCGGGCTGGGTGGTTTCACCAAGGATGATGCACTGACCACTGGCGTTGCAAGTTATGGCAGCCAATTTGATATGCATACCCGAGGCCCTACCAGCAACCGGGAACAGATTGAAAGGGCAATTGATGCGGTGCCTGTTGATCCTTCTGGCCAAGAGCAAATGTGTTCGGCAGTGTCCGAAGCAATCAAACGTCATCGAAGATATGCGAGCATTGCTGATCGAAAAGTTGCGTTGATCTTGGTGACCGACGAAAGCGGCAACAAGCAAGACAATCGTGATTCGCTAGAAAACGCAATCGCTATTGCCAAAGCGACCAATTGCCGTGTGTTTGTCATGGGTAGAGAGGCAATCTTTGGATATCCTTATGCCCATGTTCGTTGGACACATCCAATCGAAGGCACGACCCACTTGCTGCCCGTTGATCGTGGGCCTGAAACCGCGATTGTCGAACAGCTACAGACCGATGGCTTCGGTTCGAGAAAAGATGCCATGGCCAGTGGTTTCGGCCCGTTCGAGCAAGTTCGTCTTGCCAAAGAAACCGGTGGGATCTTTTTCATGATGCCAGGCCAAGAGACCAGTATCAATCAAGTCACGGATCGAAAGTATGCCGCTGAGCAATTGTTGGCCTATCGGCCGGAACTCAATTCTCGCTTGGAACAAATGAGCGCCATCTCAGAAGACCCGTTGAAACAGTTGCTGACGAAAGTAATTTATGATTTGAATCCGTATAACGAGGCGGTGGCAGATGTGATTGAAATTCGTCAGTTTTTCAATCGTGACCCTAGCATCTTTGTCAGGGAAGTTCGACAAGAACAGGCCAAGATGATTACCTATATTGAATATCTGGATGGTGCCATTGAAGCGGTCGAAAAGGCACGCATATTGCGAGACGACTCGGTCTCGGTCCGGTGGCAAGCCAATTATGATTTGCTGTATGGCCAGTTGTTAGCTTATCGCGCGAGAGCCTATGAGTATGGGGCTTACCTGACCAACTTCATCAAATCCAACCCTAAAACCCCGACTCCTTCTGCCTCTTATTTTGAATTCACCGGCTGGGCTTTGGAGACGCAAGCTGCTTTGTCGGCTGCAGACAAGACAGCAGGAGACATCAAGCTTTCAATACAAGTGCTGACCCAAATCCTGAAAGAGCACGAGGGAACTCCCTGGGCCACGCGGGCATCTTGGGAAATCAAACGGGGCTTTGGGGTCAAACTGGAACCACGTTTCTTTGATGCCCGGCGAAGACAAGCGGCTCCTCGGCCAGTAGGGCCAGGTGCTCCACCACGGCCACCGGTTGTGATCCCGAATTTATAAGCCTTGCATTGCCAATTTCTCGCTTCCCTGTTAGTCTTAAAATCTCTGGCTATCGGGTTATAATGCAGGCCCATGTACCCCATTGATTCGATTTATTAGAAAGTCAAAAAACAGTGAAGTTGATTAGTGCTATCATCCAGCCGACGAAAGTGCAGGCGGTGAAAGATGCTTTGAACAAGATTGATGTCGACCGCTTTACCGTGTTCGATGCCGAAGGGTATGGGCGGCAACGGGGCCATTTGCCCACGTATCGTGGCGTCGAATATCAGACCAACTTACTGCGTAAAGTCATGGTCGAAATTGTGGTCAACGATGACTTCCTAGAAAAGACACTAGCGACCCTGCAAAGTATTGCCCGCACCGGAATCGAGGGCAACATTGGCGATGGAAAGATCTTTGTGCTGCCGGTCGATCAAGCGATTCAAATTGGTGGCGAAGAACGTGGCCCATCGGCCATTTAGACCAACTGCGGATAAAGGAAACCGACCATGATCATCATCTATCTCACTGCCGACTTAATGTTCTCTAGCCGTGTTAGTTCCTACGCCAAAGAAATCGGCGCCGACTTGCGAGTCGCCATCAGCGGCCCTCAGTGCATCAACGCGATCAACCAGAACAAAGTAGATCGTGTCCTGGTTGACCTAAACGTGCCTAAACTAGACATCGAAGAACTAATGACCCAAATCAAAGCTACCGGCCAAGACCTCGACGTAATCGCCTACGGCCCACACGTACAAATCGAACTTCTAGAAGCGGCCAAAGCCGCCGGGTGTGATGTCGTGTTGAGTAAAGGGCAGTTTAATCAGCAGATTGAGGCGTTGGTGGCTGGGTAAAAGATAAAACCCGACATCACCCAAACAATTGATTTGATTGCCGCCTGTCTGTGTGGTAAAGTGACAACTATTGTGTTGTTACGCCGTTTTACTTCACTAATTAGTAATACAAGTATGCCTACATTTGCATTTTGGAACGTCAATAAAAACGTGAGCGCGGAGAATATCTCCGCTTTTGCTCATGAGCGTGATGTTGATATTCTTGTACTTGCTGAGAATGAAATTCCCGTTTCCAAACTAGTAAGCCAAATAAATACCAAGTCAAATCGACCATATTTTCAAGACATTATGATATCTGATCGACTTACGATTTTTACCCGGTTTCAACCGGGAAATAGTAGTCTCATCCAGAATAAGCCAGGCGTAGTAATTCGACATTATCAAATGCCACTTGGTGAAAGTTTTTTAGTCGTTGCCGTACATTTATCAAGTAAACTAAGAAAAAAAACAGAGGATCAAAGCCAGAGTTGTGCTAGGTTAGCTAGGTACATTAACAAAGCGGAAGCCAAGGTGGGACATACTCGAACCGTAGTTATTGGCGATTTAAATATGAACCCTTTTGAATATGGTGTTGTCGGTTCCGAAGGGCTACATGCTGTAATGGATCGTAGAATTGCCGAAAGAGGCTCTCGAACCCTCCATGAGGAAGAGCGTCCATTTTTCTATAATCCGATGTGGTCCACCTTAGGTGATCTGGATTCTAAACCGCCAGGTACTTACTATTACGATAACGGGAGTGAAGTCAACTATTATTGGCATGCGTTTGATCAAGTCCTAATTCGACCAGCACTGCTAGACTTTATGCCTCATGATGCAATGAAAGTTATTACCGAATTAAAAGGGCAATCACTGCTTACAGAAGCAGGTCGCCCGAATAAAAAGATGTCAGACCATTTACCCATCGTTTGTCATCTCAATGAAATAATGGAGAAAAGTAATGCCAACTAAGAATTTATGGGGCGACTTAAGTGAACTTGAAATAGTACACACACCCAGAACGCTGCTTGAGGAACAAGCTGCATATTTAACATCAGCAACAGAGAGTAAAATAATTGGAGTAGTTGATGTAATTACTTCAGGCAGGACTTTTAAATTTGATTTAGATATAAAAGTACCATTTCTAAATAATTACGAATTTACAATTCTAAGAGTTACTCATGGAATATCACTCTACCCCGTAAGTATTAGTTCTCAATTAAAAATTGAAAATCAAAAATGTGATAACGAAGAAGAGCTTGAAGAAGTTCTAGAGACAATACTCTCATCAAAAGAAATGAGAGATATCCTAGCCAATTTACTCTCGCTAATAAGTTGAGCGCATACCCTACTCCCCACCCTTAGCCTCATCACCAGATTCACCTTCACCATCCACAGGTTTCTCCTCTTCCACCTTCGACTCTCCAATAGCCGCACTCGGGGCCGGTTCTTCTGGGGCCCTGGGCAGGCCGGCTTCGTCGGTTTTTAGTGAGGGTGGGGGGAAGCGGGCTTGTTTGTCGTCGAGGGCGATTTCGTCGAGTTCGGCTTGGTCGACATCGCGGCGCAATAGTAAGTAGATGCCGGCGGTTGAGACGAAGAAGAACGAGAAGGCATAGCAATCAACAATCTGGCCGATCAGTCCTTTCCAGAGCATCATCAGGCTGGTGGCTGCTTCCATTAAGTCGGACTGTGGTTCTGTTCCAGTAATGGCATTATTGATAGCGGCTGCTCTGTTCGCTCCGGCTCCCCATTCAAACGCCCAGTCCATCGTGTGGTTTGTCAGAGACGCCAATAAAGATGCAATGAACAGCCCAAACGCACCGATCAACATGGCCACGACCACATAAAACAGGTAGTGAAATGGGCGTTGGGTGGTGTAAGCGTAGGTTCGACTAACTGCATCGAACGAGTCGGAAGACTCGGTGCTGATGGTGCCCCACATAAGCGGCCAGCCTAAAAACAGCGGCACCAACGCGAAGGCCATGATCAAACCGCAGATCACGGCGATGAAACCAAAGATGCCGGAGACGAGTACGCCGACATCGTCAAACCGGGCAATGTAACCCAAGAGTACAACCGGTAGAGCGACGAAAAAGATTCCAACAAACGGAAAGAGCGGGGCAGTGAAATAGCTGAAAAAGTTCTTACCTGCGTAGACGAGTGAACCTTTGAGTCCGAGACGTTCTCCACACGAAAGATCAAGGGCCGCAATCCGACAAATGGCCCCACCAAAAATCGACCATACCGCAGTCATCCAAAGTGCGGCAAACACAAAGTAGGCCACTTTGCCGATGGTCATTTCCTTCCCTTGATTGAAGGCAGCACGGAATGGTTGAGTGAATCGAGACCACACCTGAATGATCGGATTAAACCCGAATGTAGATTTAACGACAGTCGTTCCATCTTTAGGGTCTGCATTAAGATGATCCGCCGCAGAAGTGATGGAAAAAACCTGTTCTTTTTTCCAAGTTGCATCTTGTGTACCGTCAAGAAAAAGAGACTGACTGATCAAAAACCCGGCATTGGTCAGCAACACGCCGAATAACGCCAACACCAATAGTTTGATGTGAAACGACAGCCCAAACGTGCGGAACAACAGAACCCAAGGACAGCAGTCACGCCAAGAGATTGCCTTTAGTACGCCACGTTCGTCGATCATCTGGATGTTTCCTCTTGGAAATCTAAACTATGTAGGAGCGGTTTATTATGTGAATTCAGAGAGACTAAATCTTAACCCGAAGCGTAAGCGAGGAGGAACTTCAAGTAAACTTCGTCCTCGCTAACGCTTCGCGATTAAGATTATTGCACATGCTTGGTATGTGCAGATATGTCTCTTTGTTCTCACGAGTGAATATCAGAAATCACCAGTGAGAAGCGGCCATTATAGAAGGGTTGGGCTATTAGGGGAATGTCAGTGCTAGTCCCAATCGGTACCATCTTTGAAAGATCCTTCTTCGAGAGATTGCTCGATATCGGTTGGAATGGAGTTCTCTTCGTCGAGCCATTTGCCCAAATCGATCAGTTTACAGCGGGGAGAACAGAACGGCATGGCCTTGGAGGCCTCGGTTTCAAATTGTTTATGGCAAGTTGGGCAACGAATTTCGGGCATGGTGGGGGTGCCTTAGTCGGAAGATTTTTTTGGTTTGGACTCTGTTTTTTTAGACGAAGAACTACTTTCCTTCGCTTTTTTCTTCGCGGCAGCCTCGCTTTTGGTGTAGCTTTCGCTGCGGTAGTCGGTCTTGTAGAAGCCGGAGCCTTTGAACAGCAATCCACCGCCGGTGCCAAATAGCCGGCGTAGTTTTTTCTTTTTACATTCAGGGCACTTGGTCAACATATCGGCGTGAATGCCTTGAAATTCTTCAAACGTGTGGCCGCAGCCATCGCATTCATAATCATAAGTTGGCATGGTGTTTTTCCTTTAGCAGCGAACTAAGCGTCTTCGTCGATTAAATCAGATTTTGTTTCATTAGCAACAGATTCCACTTGTTTGGAAACAATTACCTGCGATGGACGAACCACGCGGTCATGTAGCACATAGCCGACTTGCGTTTCCATCAGAACTGTCTCAGCGGGAACTTCGGAATTGGGTTGATGCAGTATGGCTTCGTGTCGGTTCGGGTCAAACGGTTGGCCGTTGGCTTCGATGGGCTTACAGCCTCGTTGGGCCAGGACTTCCATTAACTGCTTGAAGACCATGGTGACACCTTCGGCGAGACCAGAACCTTTTTCGCTCTCGTCAATCGAATCAATCGCACGATTCAGATTATCGACCACAGGCATCAAACTGACCAAAAGCGGCATGTCGGCAAACTTGGTCGCGTCTTCCATCTCACGACGAATACGCTTGCGGAAGTTTTCTAAATCGGCTTGGGCCAGTAGCACGCGGTTATCGGCGGCTGCCAGCTTATCTTTTAATTCGGCAACTTCATCGACTTCAGACGCTGGTTCGGCATCGGCAGCTTCAGAGAATACTTGATCAACACTACCGGGATCAACGCCACTAGCTTCCGCAGCAGGTGCATCGGATGTGGAGTCGGTAGGTTGCTCTTCGCTTTGCTCAGGCGAGTTATTTGGATCGGCCGTCACTATTTGCTTTCCTTCTGTTCTTCATCGGTGGAGAATAATCCCCGTATCGATTCCATAAATGTTTTTCGGTGAGGACTCACATGCGTGTGTTCAATTTCGGCTAATTCACGCAGGAGTTCCTCTTGTCGTGCTTCTAATTTCTTGGGTACTTCAATGTAGGTTTGAATGTAAAGATCACCTTGCCCGCGACCATGTGGGTCGGGCATGCCTTTACCTCGAATTTTAAACACTTCACCGGAAGCACTTCCTTTGGTAATTTCAAGTTCCGTCATTCCACTCAGCGTAGGAACATCGATCGAAGCGCCTAAGGTTGCTTGCGAATAAGTGATGGGCATTTTGAGGATTAAGTGATCCCCTTCGCGTTCAAACAATTTATGTTTGCGAATCGAGATGAAACAATAACAGTCACCTGCCGGTCCACCATCGGGGCTAGGTTGTCCTTCGCCGGTAATGCGAACTCGCATGCCGTCATCGATCCCAGCGGGTATCGCAACTTCGATTGTGATTCGTTTTTTATTTGTCCCAGCTCCGTGGCAATCGCTGCACGGGTCGGTAATCATCGTGCCTGATCCGCCACAGGAAGGGCAGGTTGTTTGCACTCGTAAAATACCTGACTGCTGAATCACTTGTCCGTGACCACCGCAGCGGGTACATTTTTCGGGGCTTGATCCTGGTTTGGCGCCTGAGCCTTTACAGGTTCCGCAGTGTTCGTGACGATCAAACGAAAGCTCTTTATCAACGCCGGTAGCCGCTTCTTCAAGGTCTAACGTGACGCGAACCTTGATGTCGCCTCCTTTACGAACCCGCGGTCTTCCACGACGACGTCCGCCGCCTCGACCACCACCAAACAAGTCGCCAAAGACTCCGCCGCCGAAGATATCGCCGAATGCATCGAAAATATCTTCCACATCGCTGAAATGACCTCCGCCACCTCCGCCTTGCCCTAGTCCGGCATGGCCATATTGATCGTAACGGGCACGTTTGGTTTCGTCGCCGAGTATCTCGTAAGCTTCTGCCGCTTGCTTGAATTTTTGGGTCGCTTTTTCATCATCGGGGTGGCTATCGGGATGATACTTAATCGCCAGTTTGCGATACGCTTTAGAAATTTCGGTATTCGAGGCCGTTTTTGTAATTTCTAAAACTTCGTAGTAATCAAGTTGAGTTGCCACGATCTAACGGCTTTCGACAAAGGTAGAAGGCTTAATGAAACAAACGGGCTGCCTCGCTTAGTGGAAACAGCCCGCTTGATTATCCAATCACGAGCGGGCTTGATGCTTGCTCGTATATCTTTCGGTTAAACAACGAAAGAAGGCTTAGCGAATGCTACCTTCAACGCGTTGTTTATCCTTGTCGTCTTGATCCAAGTTGGTCACCATGGCTTCGGTGGTCAACAACAATCCAGCAATGCTGGCCGCGTTGCTTAAAGCAGTGCGAACCACTTTCACAGGATCGATAATTCCGGCCTTGACCATGTCGACGTATTTGCCGCTGTTGGCATCGTAACCAGTCTTTAGCGGTTTTTGCAGAACTTCATCCACAACCACCGAACCCTCGATACCACAGTTATCGGCGATTTGAATCATCGGAGCAGGCAGGGCTGCAATGACAATATCAACACCAACTTTTTCGTCGCCTTTAGCGGCTGAACGAGCTTTTTGAGCTGCTTCGATACAGCGAATCAAAGCAACACCACCACCAGGCAAGATGCCTTCTTCAACGGCAGCACGGGTTGCGTGCAATGCGTCTTCGACACGGGCTTTGGTTTGCTTCATTTCGGCTTCGGTTTCAGCACCGACAGAAATCACAGCAACACCACCGGCCAATTTGGCTAGGCGTTCTTGATATTTCTCTTTGTCGTATTCGCTTTCCACTTCATCGATTTGACGTTTTAGTTGACCGATACGTTGTTCCAGGTCAGAAGATTTTCCGCCCCCTTCAACCAACGTGGTGCTGTCTTTAGTGACAGTAATCTTCTTGGCAGTACCAAGTTGACTTAGTTCGACTTTATCAAGCGAAATACCAAGGTCTTCGCTGATCACGGTTCCGCCAGTCAAGATACCGATATCGGCTAACATGGCTTTGCGACGATCACCAAAACCTGGTGCTTTGACTGCACAGACGTTAAGTACGCCACGAAGTTTGTTGACAACCAAAGCGGTCATTGCTTCGCCATCAATATCTTCAGCGATGATCAACAACGGTTTGCCTGTGTTGCCGATTTGCTCCAAGAGAGGAATCAAATCTCGCAAGCTGCTGATTTTTTTCTCATGAAGCAAGATGTAAGCATCTTCTAGTTCGCAATCCATTTCAGTCGGACGGTTCACGAAGTAAGGAGATACAAAACCTTTATCGAATTGCATGCCTTCAACGAATTCCACGGTGGTTTCACGTGTCTTGCCTTCTTCGACCGTGATCACGCCATCTTGTCCGACTTTGTGAAGAGCATTGGCCAAAAGTTTACCAATGGCCGGGTCGTTGTTGGCACTAATAGAACCAACATTCGCCACGTCTTCGACGCTTTTGACAGGTTGACCCATCGAGATCAACTGCTCTTCAACCGCTGCAACCGCTTTTTCAATACCACGGCGGATCGAAGATGGATTGCTTCCGGCAACGATATTGCGGATACCTTCTTTGAAGATAGCCCGAGCTAATACAGTAGCCGTAGTGGTTCCATCGCCTGCAACATCAGATGTTTTGCTGGCAACTTCGTTTACCAATTTGGCGCCCATGTTCTCGAAACGATCTTCGAGTTCAATTTCTTTGGAGACGGTAACACCGTCTTTTGTGACCGTAGGGCCACCGAACGATTTGTTAATGATCACATTGCGACCAGTTGGACCCATCGTCACGGCGACAGCGTCGGCCAGCTTGTCGATGCCTTTGAGCATTTTAGCCCGAGCATGATCTTCGAAGAGCAATTGTTTTGCCACGCTTCGTTATCCTTATATAATTGTAATTTGTTTAAGATTTTAAGAAGTTGATTATCAAACAGAGTTCGTCAAAGAACTAGTCGTTGACAATCTTGGCCAAGATATCGCTTTCACGAAGAATCTTGTATTGCTCATCATCAATTTCAATGTCGCTTCCGCCATACTTACCGTAGATGACTTCGTCGCCAATGGAGACCGAAAGTTCGGCCCGTTTGCCACTATCAAGCAAGCGACCTGGACCTACTGCCAAGATCGTTCCACGTTGTGGTTTTTCTTGAGCTGAGTCTGGGAGCACAATTCCGCCTGCGGTGGTTTGTTCTGCATCCAAAGGCTGAACCACAACACGATCATCTAGTGTACGAATCTTGAGTTTTTTAGCCATTTGTATTTATTCCTTGTTGGGTATTTTTGTATTTTGAAGTGTGGAAGGTAAAGGTAAAAAGGGCTGTGTGGCGGATTCAACCCATTCCACACTGCAACTTGTTGAATGATTACATCATTCCAGGCATGCCGCCCATTCCACCCATGCCGCCCATACCAGGCATTCCGCCGCCCATTCCGCCGCCCATGCCACCATGGTCATGGTGATCGTGGTGATCATCGTCAGCTTCTTCAACGGGAAGCTCGGTGATCAACGAGTCGGTGGTTAGCAGCAATGAAGCAACACTAGCAGCGTTTTGCAAAGCAGTTCGCACAACCAATGCTGGGTCAATGACGCCAGCAGCTACGAGGTCTTCGTACTTGTTGGTATTGGCATTGTAACCTTCGGTTGCTTTCTTTTGTTGACGCACGCGGTTAACTACCACGGCACCATCAATTCCAGCGTTGTCGGCAATGGTGCGAAGAGGGTACTCAAGTACGGCGGCGATAATATCGGCACCCAACTTTTCGTCTCCTTCAAGACCAAGTTTCTTCAATGCTTTTTCAGAT
>NVWB01000198.1 GCA_002733575.1 Blastopirellula sp.
GGAGATTGGAAACTGATTGAACGCTACGAAGATGGCAGCGTGAATCTCTATAACTTGAAAGATGATATTGGCGAACGAAATGATGTTGCTGCTAAGCACGCAGCTCGCGTTCAAGCGATGCGAGCCAAATTGCACTCTTGGTATAAAGAAGTCGATGCCAAGTTTTTAAGAGCCAAGAACGATGGACCTGATCCTTGGAAACCTTTCTAAGGATCAGACTTTCATTTTTCCTGGGCCTCTATTGCCACCAATAGGTAAAGTGCCCAGGCAAGTCCATGGTCATACGAAGCAGAATCGTTACTGCAAGGTAAAGCGTGTAATGCAAAAATCCTGATATCGGTTCAATATCAAAACAGCCTGCCGCTATAAAGCTACCTGCGGCAACGCTGATAATCACCATGGTGACTAAGAAGGGTAAATCTTCAGGGTTTAACTCTAAGTATCCAATAAAGAAAGCATAGACACCCCAGATTGCGGCATAGCAGACTGAACAGATGCCAACCCGAATCCAAAGTTCCAATCCGCCATAGGGCTCCAGTTCATCGTCTCTCAAAAACCAATAACCGGCCCAGGCCAGTGGAATTGCAATCACGATTGATCCGATGATAAGCAGCGGCGTTTTGTCGGCTGCATCCATACCTTTAATCATGAAGGCAACAATGAAGAGCCCCACCAGGGCCACTCCGATAATTCCTGCCGCGACCGGAGAGAATTTTGCATCTGCCCGCTCGATAGGCTTCAGTACTAGTTTGCCAGAAGCGTCTTTTACGCCACCAAAACCGGCCACTTCTCGAACATTGACTTGTTCGTCAAGCGTTGGTATACGAATTACTTTGCCACAAGCTGGGCAAGGGCCTTCTTTGCCTGCAAATTGTTCACTGACTTCAAAGCGTTTAAAGCAACTCGCACAGGTGACTTGAATCTTAGTACTCATAGACAATCAGAGCTATATTTAAAAGTGAATGGATAAAATAGATAGTTTGTTGATTTTCGCACACACTACAGCCACGTCAAGCAGCGAGTCAAAGAAGTTGCAGCCCAACTGGTAGTATCTTATCTAATATAATCCCTAAATTGCGGTCTACCAGAAGTTTGAGTATGATTAAGCGTGTGACTTACGTGGATTCGTAAGCCTTTATTTTTTCCAACCATCGTGAGAACAACCCCTGGTGACAGTCTCTCCGCAGAGCGATATCGTGGTTTTCTTGTGTCCTAGCGGGCATAAGTTAAACTCTCCACGCAAACTTCAAGGCGAACCAGGCCAATGCCCACATTGTGGCATCAAATTTCGTGTACCCAGGGTCGACCCTGTTGTGGTTGACTCACCTACCAATGAAGCGATTGAGCTTGATTCTTCGACTGATGTGTCACCTTCCTCGCAAGATTTGATTAGCGAAGGGGGCATCAGTGCGATTCTTTCGGCCGATGATCAGGTTCTCGATGATTCAAGCAGTTTAGATGCGGCAAGTGGTTCCTCTTCGATTCACATGAAGAATTCACCAGCGGCAAATGTTCTCAGTGGCCGGGCTTCGCGTTTATTTCAAGAATTTCTCATACTGTGGAGTACCAAATCGGCGGACTCGGTGATTGAACTGCATTTGCCCGATGGAGAGATCTTTTCTCCCCAACTATTTTCCCGCAGCCGCTCGACTTCGGAATATGGTTATTTTGCCCGAGAAACACAGCCTGATACTTTTATCGTCCACATTATTCCCTGGGTTTCCGTCTGTCGAATCGTGGCATCAGGGCTCACGAACCTGCCAGCAGATTTGAAATCTAAAAAATAGGCATTATCTGGGTGAATTTCTTTCTCGAACAACGGTTAAGTTCTTAGAGTTCAAGCTGTGAATGCTTGCTAGGCTACTGGCCGATTCTAGGGTCGATGATTAAAATTGAATGCTAAGAGCAGCGGCTCTGTGCATATTTCAAGGAACCAGGTCACTTCATGAGTACGGATAATCCAATTCGAGTTGGCGCGGTCAATTATCTCAATACCAAGCCGTTGGTTTACCAACTTGAAGAGATTGCACCCAATGTTCGTCTTTCGTTTGATTTACCCAGTCGATTGGCCGATCAACTGGCAGCAAACGAACTAGATGTTGCTCTGATTCCATCGGTCGAATACTTTCGCAACGCTGACGCATATCGAATTATCTCCGATGCCTGCATCGGCTGCCGTGGACCGGTTTGGAGCGTCAAACTGTTTTGCCGTGTGCCTGCGGACCAAATTAAAACCGTCGCCTTAGACGAAGGATCACGCACCAGCGCGGCATTAGTGCGAATTTTACTCAAACAAAAATATGGGATTGAACCACAGTTGTTGCCGCTGCCGATTGGCGATGACATGAATCAATCGACTGCGGATGCGATGCTATTGATTGGTGATCGGGCCATGCACACACCACTTTCCAGTTTTGCCGAAATCTGGGATCTGGGAGACATCTGGTGCCGCTGGACGGAACTACCGTTTGTGTTTGCCATGTGGGTCACACGTGCCGATTTTGATTGTGCCGGTTTGGCCCAGTCTCTTAACTCTGCCCGTGACTTGGGGCAAAACGCTTTGCAATCGATTTCAGAAATCGAGGCGGCCAAAGTTGCACTCTCGGTTCCCGAATGTTTATCTTACTTACGCGACAACTTACACTTTCATCTCGGCCCACGCGAGCTTGCTGGTTTACGTCTGTTTTATGATTACGCTGCCGAACTTGATTTGGCACCCAAAGGATTAGATTGGTCAGAATATGATTGCGAAACTGCTTGATAAAGCGGTTGCCGGAGAGCGACTTACCCCAGCAGAAGGTCTAGAGCTTGTTAAGTCAAACGACTTGATCGCCATTGGCAAAGCGGCCGATGCGGTGGCTCAGCGTTTACACCCAGAAAATTACCGCACGTACAACATTGATCGAAATATCAATTACACGAATGTTTGTACTGCCGTGTGTGATTTCTGCGCATTCTATCGCGGACCGAACAGCGAAGAGGGCTACGTGCTGCCGCGGGAAGTACTGCTTAAAAAAGTGGAAGAGACCGTGGCTCTCGGTGGCGATCAAATTCTGATGCAAGGCGGTTTGCATCCCAAGTACAAGCTCGACTGGTACGAAGAACTTCTCTCTGAGATTCGCACAAAATTTCCGTCAATCAATCTGCATGCGTTTAGCCCGCCAGAGATCCATCACTTCGCGAAGCTCAATAACCTGTCGCTGGAAGAAGTGCTTACCCGGCTGAAAGCCGCCGGGCTCGGTAGCTTACCAGGAGGCGGAGCGGAGATTTTAGTCGACCGGGTGCGATCTGAAATTACTCGTGGAAAAGTCATGTCTGACGACTGGCTCAACGTCATGCGAGTCTGGCACAACATGGGCGGTCATGGATCGGCCACTATGATGTTTGGTCATGTAGAAACTTTGGAAGAACGGATCGAACATCTCGAACGCTTACGCCAACTGCAAGACGAAACCGGCGGGTTCACGGCCTACATCTGTTGGACATTTCAACCAGATCACACGGATATGTCCGATGTCAAACCGCAAGGGGCTTTTGAATACTTAAAGATGCAGGCCGTTTCGCGTTTGTATCTCGATAACTTCGCCAACATCCAATCAAGCTGGGTCACCCAAGGTCTGAAGATTGGCCAACTAGCACTCCTCTACGGCGCCAACGACATGGGCAGCCTGATGATCGAAGAAAACGTAGTCGCCGAAGCCGGCACAGTTCACTTGCTAACGCTTGACCAAATCCGCGATGCCATTTCAGAACTCGGGTTTACTCCACGTCAGCGTGATGTGCATTACAACTTGGTTTCAGAAGAGTTAGAGATGAAAGCGGTGCAAGCGAATCAGAAACGGGATTCCGGGCAGGAGTTGGTGCAGTTGGTTTGATGAGTGGGGATTCCATTGTCTCGATACTCGAAATCCTTACTCCCCCATCCGTTTCTTACAATATTCGGGTTTGCGATGAAGATGACAAATCGCAACTGCGATAATCAATTCGTCATTTCGAACGTAGACTATCCCATACGGAAACTTCCTGAGTTGGTAACAACGAGAGCCATGATAATAGGGTGTCCAGGCATCTGGTTGTTGGCAGATCTTTTCTCGGCCACTGACCAGTTCTTCCCAAAATCGATTCGCCGCTTGTGGGCTTTGCTCTAGATACCAACGATAAGCATGATTTGCTTCTTCGATGGCGGCAGGGTGATACTCAAACCGAAGGGCGGACATCGTTGCGGATCATCCTTTCCGCTTCTGCTGCGGGAACAGTCACAACTTTTCCAGACTGAATCTCTTCGATCCGCTCTTTTATCTCTACTTGCCAGGCGTCTTGTACTTCAGTCGCTGGTTCAATGGGGCCATGATCCATGGTGGTGTCGGAAAGGCTGATGTGGATCGCATTTAGGACGGCAATCCGTTGTTCTTTCGGCAATTCAAGGGCCGAATTAATAACTGATTTTGTGGATTCAAGCAACGACATAGTTCATTCTCCTAACACAGATATTGTACACGCCAACTACAATCGGTGTCAAAGTATTTATTTCGGACTTAAACATCCAACTCAACCGCATCTTGTTTCTGTTTCGTCAAACGTTCTACCGCTTTCTCCGAAGCCACTAAAAACAAGCCTGGTCGGACTAAAAACTCACAAAGGGTCGATGTGACTAGGCCGCCGAGAATCACAGTCGCTACGGGGAACAACATTTCTTTTCCTGGCAAGTGTCCGCCGATTACCAGTGGCACTAGACCAATTCCGGTAGTCAGTGCGGTCATTAATACAGGTGCCAAGCGGTCGAGGCTGCCTTTGAGGATCATCTCTTTTTTGAAGCCCATCTCTGGCGTTAGGTCGAGATAGGTGGAAACCAAAAGCAATCCGTTTCTGGCTGCGATACCGCCGAGTGAAATGAACCCAACCATCGATGCGATCGACAAGCTTTGATTGGTAATCAAGAGTGCGGCCACCCCGCCGACGAACGCAGCCGGTAGTGCCAGTAAAATTTGCAGTACCAAGCTTGTGGAAGGATAGGTGCTGTACAACACAACAAATACGACTGCCATGGCCACTAGGCTTAACCACAGAATTCGAGACGATGCGGTTTGCTGGGCTTCAAATTGCCCACCGTAGACTACAAAATAGCCTTCTGGAAAATCCACTTCATCTTTGATGTGTGATTTGATATCGGCCACGACATCGCCCAATGCACGATCCATGGTGTTGACACGAACCACGATGCGACGGCGGGAGTTTTCACGGTTGATCGTATTCGGGCCACCTCCTTCATAAATATGGGCCACTTCGCCCAGTGGGATTCTTTTTCCCGATGGGGTTTCGATAGGGAACCGGCTAATGTTGGTCACATCATTTCGATTCTCTTCATCAAAGCGGACGACAAGATCGTACCAGCGTTGATCTTGGTAGACTTTGGAAATCACCTTTCCATTCATGGCGGTCTCGACGTAATCTAAAACATACTTGGCCGAAAGCCCGTGGAAAGCCAAGGCATCTCGATCCACCTCAATGCGTAGTTGAGAAACAATTTGCTGCTGCTCAACCACTGGGTCGGCAATCCCTTCGACATCAGAGATGGCCGCTTTGATCTCCTGGGCCTTGCTTCGGAGCACATCGAGGTCGTCGCCATACAGTTTGATTGCAATTTGTGCCGTTACGCCGGAGAGCATGTGGCTGATTAAATGAGCGATCGGCTGTTCAATTTCTTTCTCTGCACTTTGAATGTCTTCTAGTTTATGATGCAGAGTTTCGATGAGTTCGCTACGAGAAATTTTACTATCTGGATTGGCGGTTAAAATGTACTCGGCCACATTCACGCCCATGACATGTTCGTCTTGTTCGGCCCGCCCCATGCGGCAGATAAAGCTGAGCAAGGGTGCATCTGGGTTTTCTTCGGTCTTGAGTAGTGTCTTGAATTTTACATCCGCAATTCGGCTAATTTCCTGCATCTTACTTAGCGAAGTCCCTGGCTCTACATACAGATTGACTTGCGTTGCTCCTTCATCGAACTCCGGCAAAAAGTCTTTGCCCATGTTGACGACGGTTATCACAGAAAACGCAACGGAAAGAATCACCGACAGTAAGATGATGCTGAGCCCTGTGGTCGTCATGCTTATTCGGATGACAGGAGTGGCTAAATACTTCATCACTCGCAATGGTAAACCATCTTTCTCTTTATGAGTTACCTTGGCGTTTGGAAGTAAGTAGTACGACAGCACAGGCGTGAGTGTGAGTGAGACTAGGGTGGATGCTAAGATCGATACGATATAGGCGATCCCTAGCGGCACAAATAGGCGGCCTTCCATGCCGGTCAACGCAAATAGCGGGGCGAAGACGACAATCACCAAGATGGTGGAAACAATAATCGCGTGTCGGACTTCGACGCTCGCGTTATAAATTACGGTAAGCACCGGTTTGGGATTTTCTGCTTTCGTGTTTTCTTTGAGTCGGCGGAAAATGTTTTCGACATCGACAATAGCGTCGTCAACCAGTTCGCCAAGTGCAACCGCGATTCCACCCAAGGTCATCACGTTGATCGACATATCGAACCAGCGGAAAACCAGCACTGTAATAATGACAGAAACTGGAATCGCAGCCAGTGTAATGACTGTTGTGCGTAAGTTTAGTAGGAATAAAAACAAAACAATAGCAACCAAAATGGCCCCGTCACGTAGAGCTTCTTCTACATTCTTAACACTGTAATCGATGAACTCGCGTTGGCGATAGAGTGTGGCATCCATTATCACGTCGTCTGGTAATGCGGACCGAAGTTCTTCCACCGCTTTTTCTACTTCATCGGTCAACTTCCGGGTATCTGCTTGAGGTTGTTTTTGAATGGTGAGCACTACCGCGTCTTTTCCATTGACCCGCGCATCGCCACGTTTAATCTGAGGGCCTTCGATCACCGTGGCAACTTGATCTATTAAGATAGAGCGAACCGCATTTGATTTAACTACCACTTTTTTAACATCTTCGATGGATTCGATTTGCCCGATGCCACGTACTAAGAGATCTTGTGAGTTTTTCTCCAAGTACCCCCCAGTGATATTTAAATTACTGGCAATCAATGCCTCTTCGATTTCGGCCAGCGAAACTTCAAATTCGTGCATTTTGTGTAGATCGACCAGCACTTGAAATTGTTTGCGTTCCCCTCCCATCGTAATGACCTGAGAAATTCCTGGAATCGATTTCAGTCGTTGGCGAACAACCCAATCTGCCAAAGTACGGACTTCCATCGGGGATGTGGTGTCGTCTTCACTCCACATGCCAACGATCATGATTTGCCCTAGCAGGCTAGAGATGGCACCCAATTCTGAATGGACATTCGATGGCAGTATCTCTGCTGCGCTGGCAATACGTTCGTCAACAATCTGACGAGCGGTGTAAATATCGGCCCCCCATTCAAACTCGACGGTAATTACCGAAAGACCGATGTCAGATGCGCTGCGTACATCGGTAACACCAGCGGCTCCATTGATGGCCGATTCCAGCGGAAAGGTGACCCTTTGTTCCACTTCTTCAGGGGCCATGCCGGGGCATTCAGTAAGAATGGTGACCCTTGGGCGAGTTAAATCAGGCAGCACATCGATCCGCAAATCTTGGGCTACCATCGATCCCAAGATCATCATCGCAATTGCGGTGCAGACGATTAGCAAGCGATTACTCAAAGCAAAGCGTATGATTCCGTTGAGCATTAGAACATTCCGAGATTAAAAATAGTTGGCCGAGATAAAAAACAAAAGCTAAGTGTGCTGGTCCTTTAATGTGCATGTCCCTGATGAGCACCACCACCACCGGAACTACTAGCACGCTTCAAAGCTAGATTTAAGTCATAAGCTTTATTGATTGCGATGTTATCGTCGGCATGGAGTTCATGTTCTTCGGGCAGAATTACGCCAACTTTTTCTGCATCAGCCCGATTTCCCAGCACGACAAACCTTTGACCTTCATGCAGAATCATCACAGGTATTTTTTCAAACTCAAAATCTGGAGTTACCTCTGCATGATCGTGCCCTGCATGAGGATCATCCTCTGCCGCCGCTTCTTCTTCTGCATGAGCATGCCCGGCGTGTGGATCATCTGCAGGGGCCAAGTGATCATGTTCTGCGCGACGAAAGATATAGGCTTCTGCCCCTTGGCGAACCACTGCATCAACCGGCACGATGAATTTATTTTCCCACTTTTTCACAGGCACAATGATATGAACTCGTTCGCCTGGCTTATAACGCCATGTGCGATATTTGGGCAGTTGCTCATCGGGTGTCTCATGGACCCACTGGTTTTTTAGAGGGATGTAAAAATGATAGGTTTGAGTATCCGTATCGACATGATTGTCGATGTATCGCAAAGAAAGATTTTCTAAAATTTCAGGTGATCTGCTTTCACCAAATTCGACTTCAACATTCCACTGTTTATTATTCAAAGAATAGAGAGTCGATAAATCTCGTTGAAAAGCTTCGCCTTGAATGAACAGCTCTTTATGGTAAGCAAGTCGGCAAAGCTCCTGTCCACGAATGACAGATAGTCCTGGATAGCCTGTCAGCTTCGCAATAGAGTGTGCCCAGCGTTTTGGGGAATTCGATTCGCCCGAAATTGATTTATCGTCCCCGTTTACCGTCGATAAAGTTTCCTCATTGAATTGAGGCATGAAGAAGACTTCAATTTTACGGATTAGTTCTCCCTTGGATACCTGAGCTATTTGTTTACTACTCAGTCCACGTACTGACAGGTTCTGTTTATGGTTCTCAAGCTCCCTATTCATTTTCTCATTTTCGTAAGTCAACTCTATTTTTCTACGACCAGAAACAGTGCCTTCCCTTACCAGAGGAATTAATCGCTCAATCTCCTGCTCGTTGATCGATATACGGGAAATCACATCAAGCAACTGCACTTGCGTTGTGATTAAATTGTCGTCAACCACCTTCAAGTCAAACAAGAGATCTCCGACATTCAAGGCTTGCCCTGGTTGGACATAGACTTTACTAATCACACCTTGTACTGGAGCCGTGACAGCAAACAAACTGTGCCCTGGTTTTTCGATGACTTCGCCTGGGATTCGTAGTGTTTCAAAATAGACATCGCCTCCGATTTTACCGAGATCTTCACTCTGTACACCCATATTTAAATAGGCTGCTGTCGTCAGACCTACAATGTTGTCATGGTCATCTTCCTCTTCGTCATGCTCATCATGGGCATGAGGGTCTTCAACTGCTTTCGGAACCAGTAATGTGTTCATGGTTCCCACTGCAAATCCTAGAGCGACTAGCACTGTGGCAATGGTTAATTGGACGAATAATTGTACACGCGACATGATAGGTTCCTTGTTGACGTCGCTAAACGAGCAATATAGCAGGCTAGAATTAAGTCTTAATCAATTGATCGATTAAGTAATGGCACTGGAGCGAGAAAGAAGATTTTCAAGCTAGCTTAAAGAAGATAGACCGAGATGGTCTCGTACTGAGAATTATCAGAGTACCACTGGGCAAGAGTGTGAATTCGCACTGGCTGAGGATCGTATTTGATAGCAAGGCAATCTGTTGTCTTTAGTGAGAAACAGAATTCCAATGGCTGAGGAGTAAGCGTAGGGTCTTTTCGGGTGAGGCAGGGTTTATCTGCCTGGTGATCACACTGTTGTGCAGGCTGGTTGCTGCAAGAGCAGAACTGTACTTCTGCAACCCGTTGGCTATGTGTTGAACTACTATTTAATTCAATGAATTGAGCGTGGTGCGTCTCTTCGCTATCGATCAAATCATGCTGATGATGTTCGTGATGAACATTCGTAGTTACGCTGCAGGAATCGCGAGTAGCCAGTTCAGACCAGAAATTATGATCAGCACACCCACAAGACATTGCGCCAGCCTGAAGTACAAATGTGCATAGCAGCACACTGGCAACAATCAACTGAGCGTATTTTCGGTAAGTGGACATAATCATAAAATTAATTTAACGTACAACTTGTATAAGGCAAGGCCATTCGTCTCTTTTCAGCTAAGCCATCCTTGGAATTTGCGGAATACTAGCCAACTCTAAGTTACGATGATCATTGGTTCAAGTGATTATTTAACAATAAACCATCTAATAAAGTTCTCGACTCCCAATATCGGTCGAGCGATTCCAACCACTCGACTTGGATACCTAATAAAGTTCGTTGAGCCGTAAATAGGTTCACGTAATTTGTCTCACCAGCATCTAGTCTTTTATGAACTAAGTCCACAATATCAATGGCTTTAGGCAAAAGTGAATTATTATATCGATCTACCGATACCTGGGCTAAATGATAATCTCTAAACGCGATGGCCAATTGTTGACTTAGTTGTAATTCAAGTCTGTCTACATTGCGTTGAGCCGCAATTAACTCCGATTGAGCACTTTGAATGGCACCCGAGTTTTTATTCCAATAAGGAATCGCCATCCCGACTTGGACACCTACGACTACTTCATCGGTGATTGACGCATGTTGAACAACCGCACCGACTTGCAAATTGGGTATTGCTCCTGCTCGCGCCCTTGCTACTGCCCAGCGTGCTCGTTCAACTTTTGCCCAAGCAGATGAAATTAGAGGGTTTTCTGTTAGCAGTTTGTCTCGAATCCAGTTGAAGTCTAAGTTTTCACCAAGCTCTCTAAAATCAAACTTAACTAGTTCTTTAGAACGATTCGGTTCCGCCATCACCACGGCCAATTGTCGCCATGCCCCTTGAAGGTCAATTATTGATCGATCTAGCACAAGCTGAACACGCTCTACTTCTAATGCCGCTTGTAAAGTATCATTTTTTGCTATTTCTAAACTCTTAAACAGCAAATCGGTTGAGGCGGCGATATCCTGGTTCATTTTTATTAATTCGTGAGCGGTTGATACCCGTTGCTGCTGGATTGCGACCTTGATGAATGCTTGTCGAACATCCGTAGCAACACGCATTCTGGCGACCGCTAAATTTTGCTCCAGCGTAACGATCTCTTGATCAATCACGGCCTGACTAAGTGCCAATTTATCCGCAGTGATATAGGTTTGACTAAACGAAAACCCATGCTTGCCTGCTTTGCTTTCTTCCCCAATATCATCTGCCGCATAAGAGAGCACAGGGTTATTAGGGCGTCCGGCTTGATACCAACGACCCCGCGCTGCATGAACTTTAGATTCCAGCATTCTTACAACCGGGTTTATTAACAGTGCATTTTCAAGTGCATCGTCTAAGGTCAATCCGGTCGAAGGGAGTTCTAAATTCTGCGGGAGAAAGCTGACTTGATAGTCTTCTTGATTAAAATACCGCTGGATACTTGGACCAGTGGGAAGCAGGGCGTCCGAGTGCGGGTTGTCCCTTGTTTGTGCAGAGCATATCGCAGCTTCTCCTATGAGAAGACCAAAGCAACAAACCGAGGCAAACCAAAGTTTGGATTGTTTAACCGAAGTGTTCACGTGACTTCCTTGTCAATTCCGCAAGATAATAAAATACACTGCTGTTCTAAGGGCATCGGAAGGATTATCTTTGCAAATCAGAATAACAGTTGGAATCGTTACTGTTTACCAAGCAATGCAATTGACCCAGGAAGTGACTTGCGATAGCCTGCTAGCACGCCCTGTTTGGCATTCTCAATATCATAAATCACACACAAAGGACTTGCTGTGAGTATCTTATCTTCTGAGATCGCATCGATGATCGATCATTCTCTTTTATTGCCAACTTTGACTACGCCAGAATTCGAGATTGGTTGTCAAACAGCGATAAATTTTCAGGTCGCCAGCGTCTGCTGTATGCCATTTCATTTAAAGCGATGTGCTGAGATTCTGCAAAACACACAAGTCAAAGCCAGCACTACTATCGGCTTCCCACAAGGGGTGCAGTCAACCAAAGTAAAACTATACGAAGCAGAGCAAGTGTTGGCGGATGGCTGCCAAGAACTGGATATGGTGGTGAACCCTAGTTGGGTGCAATCAGGTGATTGGGATCTTGTGAGAAACGAAATCGATGCCATTGTTTCAATTTCGCATCAAGCAGGACAGAAGGTGAAAGTCATTTTTGAGAACTGCAATCTAAATCGGCTGCAAAAGATTCGCTTGTGTCAGATTTGTAGCGAAGTCAACGCTGACTGGGTAAAAACGTCGACCGGGTTTGGCACTAGTGGAGCCAAAGTAGAAGATATCAGGCTAATGGTCCAGCACACGCCAGGGCATATTCAAGTCAAAGCGGCCGGGGGGATTCGTGACTTGGACACTTTGCTGCAATTTCGTGATCTCGGTGCTACACGCATTGGAACGAGCAGTACAGAAAAGATCATGAAGCAGGTTACTCAGTTTCAAGAGTAAGTCTAATTTATCATCAAATCAGCGTGATAATGGTTTCAAAATCATGTAAAATAGAATTCTCCCACCCAACGACCATCCTTTCTCTCACCTCTCAATTATCGTATTGCCCATCATGAAATTCTTCTCATTGCATGCAACAGTATTCCTACTTCTACCGATTCCTAGCATTGCGTTTGCAGAGTTTCCTGAAATCACTAATTCACAGGCGGAAACGGATCGCCCAATTACTGCGCAAGAAGCGGTAGAGAAGTTTACCGTGCCACGTGGTTTTGATATCACGTTGTTTGCTGGTGAACCGAATGTTCATCAACCGATTGCAATGTCAATTGACGACCGCGGCAGAGTTTGGGTGGCCGAGTGTTATACCTATGAAGGACGAGGTTACGACTATCAGATGAAAGATCGTGTGGTCATTCTGGAAGACACCAACCACGACGGCAAGTTTGATAAAAGAAAAGTTTTCTGGGATCAAGGAGTTCGGTTGACTGGTTTGATGCATGGCTTTAATGGCTTATGGATTTTGAACGATGGGCGACTCGAACATTTATCAGACACCAACGGAGACGATCTGCCTGATGGGCCAGCGACTGTTCACCTGAATGGATTTACTCCCGATGCTAGTCACAATGTTGTGAATGGGTTGCTTTGGGGCCCTGATGGTTGGCTGTATGGTCGCCATGGAATTTTGGCCACTTCCACACCCGGCACACCAGCGACGCCCATCCAGAAACGCCAGAAAATCAATTGTGGCATCTGGCGTTATCACCCTGTGCGTAAGATCTTTGAGCCTGTTGTTCACGGAACAACCAATCCCTGGGGCATGGACTATAACGACTATGGAGAATTCTTCTTCACCAATAATGTGATAGGGCATCTTTGGCATGTAATCCCTGGTGCCCATTTCAAACGCATGTATGGCGATGACTTCAATCCGTATGTGTATGAATTAATTGACCAACACGCCGATCATTATCATTGGGATACCGATGGCACTTGGGTCGAATCAAGGGAAGGCGTCGGCAAGCATGGCGAACTTGGCGGAGGCCATTCCCATTGTGGAGGCATGATCTATTTGGCAGACAACTGGCCAGCCAAATATCGTAATCGAATGTTCATGTTCAACACACACGGGAGACGTGTGAACCAAAATATCTTGGAGCCTCAAGGTTCTGGATATGTTGGAAAACGAGCACCTGACATGCTGTTCGCCAATCAGCCCTGGTTTCGTGGTGTGTCACTAAAATATGGGCCAGATGGCGGGGTCTATCTTAGTGACTGGGCCGACCTGGGTGAATGCCATGACGCTGATGGAGTCCATCGAACCAGCGGTCGCATCTATAAAGTAACGTATGGCGAGGTGGAAAATGCCCCGGCCAAATTAGATGTCAGTAAATTGAAGAACGACGAGTTAGTCCGTTTGCAATTACATAAAAATGACTGGTATGTGCGACATGCACGAAGAGTTTTGCAAGAACGTGCGGCCGCAGGTCAGACGATGGATGAAACTCACGAGCAACTTCGGGGCATGTATCGATCCAATTCAGATGTAACGAGAAGGCTTCGTGCATTATGGGCATTGTATGTTTCAGGCGGTACGACAGAAGAGTGGCTGCATGATCAATTGGCAGATGCAAACCCTCGCATTCGGGTCTGGGCCATTCGTTTGTTAAGTGATCAACCCATTTCTTCGCAAACGATCAATGCATTTAATAATTTAGCGAAAAAAGAAGAATCAAAAATTGTCAAACTCTATTTAGTTTCGGCCCTGCAAAAACTGCCACTGTTGGCTCGCATTCAAATTGCCCAACACTTGATTAACGATCCTACCGATGCCGATGATCATAACCTGCCGCTGATGCTTTGGTATGGCATCGAACCTGCTGTCCCAGAAAATGCAGCTCAAGCTTTAGCGGTGGCAATGAATAGTAAAATACCGAAACTCCGTGAGTTAATTGCAAGAAGACTGACCACTGAGATTAACTCTAATCCAAGACCAATCAACAGTTTGATAGGATGGTTGGCACAGGCCAATGAAGCCGATCAACTCGATGTTTTAACGGGGATGACGGCCGCACTTCAAGGATGGCGAAAGGCACCGCAGCCGGCAAGTTGGGCCACGCTTGTTCGCAGTATTAATCAAGGTGGAAATGACCAACTCAAACAAATGGCACGTGACTTATCGGTCGTATTTGGCGACGGGCGTGCTCTCAAGGAACTCTTCCTCTTAGTTGACGACAATTCGCTTCCCACCAGTTCTAGAAAAGATGCGCTGGATGTATTGCTGGCTGCCAGGGCCGATGGGCTGCAACCGGTTCTAAAAAAATGGTTGACCGATCGCGAACTGGGATTTGCCGCCATTCGAGGCTTAGCAGTGATTCATGATGAAGAACTGGCCAAAAGCCTCGTAGAGAATTTTGACAAACTGCACCACAACGGCGTTGACGCTGCCCTCGAAACTCTCAGCTCCAGACCCGATTATGCTATTCATTTACTCAAGGGAATCCAAGAGGATAAAATTAAAACGAGCCTGATGACTCCTTTTCTGATTCGCCAGATTGCTTCCTTCGAATCCACAGAAGTCCAGGCTTTACTAGATGAAGTCTGGGGGACCGTTCGTAGTACGCCAGAAGATCGTCTTAAGTTAATTCAGGATTATCACACGAAGTTTAATCCTCAAGTTTTAACAACTGCCGATGCCTCAAAAGGCCGTGTGTTGTTTGAGAAAACCTGTGCTAGTTGTCACAAATTATTTGGAACTGGCGGCGAAATCGGCCCTGATATCACCGGCGCTAATCGAGACAATCTGACCTACCTGCTAGACAACATTATTGACCCTAGTGCTCTGGTTGCCAAACAGTTTCGGATGTCGATTGTTGAACTGGAAGATGGACGAATACTGACAGGCGTCGTCAGCGATTTGGGTAAAACATACTCGCTACAAACGGCCAAAGAAAAACTAGTTTTCCCAAAGTCCGAAGTAACGCAAATAAAAGCATCGACGCTTTCCTTAATGCCTGATGGCTTGCTCGAAAAAATGAGCGAAGACGAAATTGCAAATTTAATTGCTTATCTGATGAGTCCTCAACAAGTTCAGGCAGATGCTCCGACAGCGGAAAATTCTGAATAACCGCAAAATGAACCTACTGCTTCTACTTACGGCGATCAAACTGGAAGACTTCATCAGACGAGGAATCAACCTGGACCAAAACCGGAGGGCCTTTGGCTCCTTGATCTACTTGCACGCGTAAGATGTTTTTTGATTTAAATGGATAGTCTTTGATCCAAGTATGCCCGTCTCCCTGTAGATACAATACTGGCTTATCGAAGTCGGTTGCCAGTTGTTCAAAACCGGTTTTAAATGTCGCGTGATGAGGGTTCAGTTTTGCGTGACCAAATACTACCAAGGCATTGACTTTCGTCTTATGAAGCTCAAGCTGCTTGTTAATCCATTTGATATTACGTACCTGGCGAGTTTCCCATTCATTCGCGTCGTGAACTCGACCGCCTACTAAGTTGATGCCGACAAACAGCACATCTTTTCTCATGAACGCAAAGTTGTCTTCATGCTTTGGTTCGTGAGCCACTTTGATACTGTGATTCCATCGCTGATCGAATTTCAGAAAGTGCTTTACCCAATAGTTCCATCCTTGATCCGGATCAGTGCAATCATTCCATTCGTTGTCGCCAGGAATGATAAACAGCGGCTTCTCTGATTTTCGTAGGATCGCGGCAACATCGATATAAACCGATTCATCACAAGGGGCCGCTCCGCCTTTGATGTCGCCAACATGGATCACAAATTCAATATCTGTCGGCATACCCGCAATTTGCTTGGGCAGGGTTACATATTCCTCGGGAGTATACGGGGTGTCGCCCATTGCACAAAAACGAACGAGGTGAGAAGGCTTGTCTTTTTCAGCTTCCTCTGCTTGGGCATGTCTGTCGGCCAGTAATAAAAGTGAAATTCCTATTACAAGAAGGGACATCTTCAAGAAAGGAACAACTGGTGATTCAGGCAATTCGTTATTTTTCATTGGTGTTTTTTACTCGGGTATGCGTTTTAAGAATTGGGGTTCGCCAAATAGTTTAGCGGATAGGTCGGTGTTTTGCAAAAGAGCTTGCACTTCTTCTGTACTGCCTGTCAGATAGATGCCCTCTCCATTGCGTTTATGTGTAATCTCATCTGGATTGTTTTTGATGTATTTTTTTAGTTCAATGGGATTCGGAAGCGAGAATGCGACAATGTCATTCACCACGCCAAACTTTAAAATTAGATGGCCGCCGATTAATTGAAACATTGCTAAGTTATTAAGTTCCACATCAACGTTATTAATGCTTAAATCGAGAAAGCTTTGGTTACCCAATTTAAACATCACTGCATCAAATTTGGCCATTTTCCCGTTGCCGTCGGTGTGTGTTAATAAATAGGCGGATTTTGTATGTTTTTCAGCCTCATTATTTCTCGACAACTGAATTTGTTTTGATTCAAAAATCCAGGTGGTCTCTTTGTCCTCCCAAGTGCCCAGCAACGATTCATCGTACACCACTGTATCAAGTGTGTAGCCTTCGTTCAGAGAGGGAATACACCCGACACATAGAAAACTCAGCACAAACAGGCTTTTTGCAGAATATCGCATTGATTTTCTCCCTTTAATTGAGATGGACTGACTCTTACTCCATTTTCTATTATAATGGTTCCAGACTCAACCATATTACTTTTTTATTAGGAGCTTTCACGATGCTTTATAATCGTCGCCGTTTTTTAGCAACAACCGCCGCTTTGGCAACTGGGGCCGCAGTTGGAGCCCGATCTGTTCAAGCAGCCTACGATCAAAGTCGTTTTCCTGGCTTCAAAGTAGGAATCCAAAGTTATTCGCTCCGTGGTTTCGATGTCGACAAAGCGATTGAAATCTCTGAAAATCTCGGCCTAGCACACATGGAGTTCTATGGCAAGCATTTTCCTGTTGACTCCACAGCAGATCAAATTGCCGCGATGAAAAAGAAAATGAAAGATGCCGGCATGGAGATGCTAGGACACGGGGTCAACCGATTCACGGCCGATCATGCAAAGAATGAAAAACTATTTAAATTTGCAAAAGCCGCAGGCATCAAAAACCTGTCAGCCGATCCTTCTGCAGATTCTTTCGATAGCCTCGATAAACTTTGTGCAAAATACGATGTGCGAATCGCCATTCATAACCACGGGCCATCGCATCATTACAACACTGCTTTAGACGTCTACAATGCGGTGAAAGATCGTCATCCAAATATCGGGGCATGTGCCGACTTGGGTCACTTCATCCGTTCAGGCGAAGATCCAGTTGAATTGATTCGTCTACTCAAAGGTCGACTATTCGGCATTCACTTGAAAGATTTTGCTGATCAAAAAGATAAAACACACGGCGTATTCCTCGGCAAAGGCCACTTAGATGTTGAAGGCGTATTTCGCGCACTTCGCTTGGTTGAATTCCCTGCCGATGGCTGCCTGTCCCTCGAATACGAAGAGAACCCCAAAGACCCCGTTGCTGATATCAAAGAGTGCTTCGAAATTGCTTCTGATGCCTGTAAAAAATCCGCGAAGTAATTTGAACCGTTTTCCATTTAGACTCTCTTCCTCCTCTACATGTTTAGGGAAGAGAGTCTTTTTTTATGCAATTCAATCCTCACCCGCTTCATCCAGTAACCAATCTTCCAAGATGAAATGATTTATCGAAGGAGCTCGCAACAAAGCGGCCTTCTCTGGGAGCAAAGCTTTTAGCCAGGGACGATTCACGAAGGTAGCTAAGGTCCGTTTGTGGAGGCTTCCGCGGGTTTGGAGTTCTACGTTGTCTGCTAGTCGATGATACGTGGCCGGGATGATATTGGGGGCGGGGCCCAGGTGGATGATGGTGTTGGTTCCTTGGACTAAGGTTTCGTAGACCGCATCCCACAAATTCTGCGGGTGATCGACCCAGTCTCCGATGGTCTCGCGTAAGTTGATTTCGTTATAACTGCATGAACCTGTTACCAAAGACAGCACTGGCGGACAAGGAGCGGTGAACCCACTTTGCATTTTAGTCATTAACAGTGCGGCCCGAGTCGAAATGTTTTTTCTCCAGGTCAGCGGAGTATGCAGTGGGGGCCACTTGTGTTCATTCTTTTTGACAAAAATGCGGCTTTCGATTTCTTCCGAAAGCTTTGCTTTCAATCGGTCCACAGAATCGCCTTCCCCAACGACAATCAACGAGTTGGGAGACAAGATGGCCGAGATGCCAATCAATTCGTCTCCTTCAGCGTTCACTTTTTGGCAGTGCTTTTGAACTAACTCGGCCGGTAATTCTTGGCGCAAGCAAAAGATCACCGCCAAGGTGCAGTCGTCGGCCAACTTGGCCGCGTCTTTCGCTAAATTCAAAGGAATCGATAAGGCGTCTTCCAGTGTCAAACTGCCAGAAACTACGAGTGCGGTGAGTTCACCTAAACTGTAGCCCATGGCCATTTGGAATTTTTGCAGATCCACCTGGTACATGGCCTGCATGATATCGACTTGCGCCATTTCGGCTGCAACGATTAGTCCCACGGCATCCGAATAATTTCTTAAAGTCGTCTCTTTCCGTCTCTCAACCCGACGGACTAGATCGATTTTTCGTGAAAGCGTTTGAGAACAGATTTCGCCACATTCTTGCAATCGTTTACGATAAAAGTCACCATAATCAGGGTGATTAAGCATCTCGTGCGAGCGACCGAGGTTCGTGTAGTTGTATCCCCGATAGGCCAAAACCGTGGTTTCTGGTTGAGCAAACGGAGATTCTGGCATCTGGAACTCTCTTGAATAAGCAAGGAAGAAAAGTCAAGGTAGCTTGTTTCATAATTTCAGTCGAGATAAAACAACAGGTAAAGCAATTTTATCTTCGATGGCAATCTGCGTTATTGTGTGTAGATTGGTGAATTGCTTTTTAAACTATACCATATTTTTCTCCACTCAAGTTAGTGCAATCATGCAACCTGACAGTTCTGTTCAACCTGAATCACTGGTCGATTTAACCGGTAAAGTTGCCGTAGTCACCGGTTCTTCCAGCGGAATTGGTCGAGCGATTGCGTTGCGTTTAGCACAAAGTGGAGCTTCGGTGATTGTACATGCCAATAAAAACAAAGCAGGCGCAGAAGAGACGGCGAGTCTAATCGCAGATATGGGAAGTGAATCCGAGATTCAAATATGTGACTTTCAAGATTCTGACAAGCGTTCAAACTTTGTTGATAATTGTTGGGCATGGAAAAATCACGTCGACATTTGGATCAACAATGCAGGCGCCGATGTATTGACCGGCGAGGCAAAAGACTGGAGTTACGAGCAGAAGTTGGAGCACCTGTGGAATATCGATGTGAAAAGCACGATACAACTTTCACGAGCCATCGGCACCAAAATGCGAGAGGCCCAAGTTCCTGGCGGGGTGATTTTAAACACCGGCTGGGATCAAGCGGAACAAGGGATGGAAGGCGAGAGTGGCGAAATCTTTTCGACCATCAAAGGGGCCATTATGAGTTTTACACGAAGTTTGGCCCGGTCGTTGGCTCCTGATGTTCGTGTCAACTGTTTAGCCCCTGGATGGATTCAAACTTCTTGGGGCCAAACTTCTAGCGATTACTGGAATCAACGTGCCATCAACGAATCGCTACTAAAACGCTGGGGGACTGCCGAAGACGTGGCCAACATGGCCTGTTTTTTGGCCTCGCCAGCAGCAAGTTTTATCACTGGACAAATCATTCCTATCAACGGCGGATTGAATCACTCTCACGCTGAGTAAACAACCGCCGAAAGTAATCGCTTCAATGCCTGATCAGCAAATACATTTTGTGACCGGAAAACTTGCTGAGAGTTCATTGCGTTCAATTCTTGAAACACTGGGGCCTCAAGTAGGGTTTCAGTATACTGTGCAAGTGATGAACATCACGGTTGCTGCACTGATGACGACTGATTGGATTGCAAAACGGATTGAAGTTCCCACAGGCACCACGTCAGTAATGGTCACAGGTTACTGCCGGGGCGAGATGGATGTACTACGACAATCGGCAAAAGTGCCGGTTGAATTGGGACCGAAAGATTTACGACAACTGCCGGCTTGGTTTGGTGAGTCTCCGCGTGGTGATGATTACGGGAAGTATGATATTGAAATCATCGCAGAGATCAATCACGCCCCTTCGATACCGATGGAAGATTTACTCGCAGAAGCCAAGCAACTGATTGAAGATGGCGCGGATCGGATTGATGTTGGATGCGATCCTGGTTCTGTCTGGCATGAAGTGGGTGATTGTGTACGCCAGCTATGTGAACAAGGCATCAAAGTTTCGGTCGATAGTTTGAATCCAGAAGAGATTGCCATGGCGACTTCCGCAGGTGCCGATTTGGTGCTTTCGGTGAATTCCACAAACCGAGAGCATGCACCTAACTGGAACTGCGATGTGGTTGCGATTCCTGATGACCCTCGCACAATGGAGGGCCTGGATGAGACGATTGCGTTTCTCGAAGAACACAACGTGCCGTATCGTATCGATCCGATCTTAGAACCGATTGGTTTTGGTTTTGCGAATAGCCTGGGCCGGTACTTGTCGACTCGTGATAAATACCCGAACGCCGAAATCATGATGGGGATCGGTAATATCACGGAACTGACCGACGCTGATTCTGCCGGGTTAAATGTATTGCTATTAGGGTTCTGTCAGGAACTTGGCATTCGCAGTGTGCTGACGACTCAAGTCATCAATTGGGCCTCTAGCAGTGTCAAAGAATGTGACTTGGCTCGCCGTTTATTGCATTATTCGGTCAATCAGCAAGTGTTACCGAAAAGATTAGAGCCGAATCTGGTAACATTGCGTGATGTGCGAGTTGATCCTATTCGCAGTGAAGAATTGGATAAGCTTTCATCGGATATCAAAGACCACAACTACCGGATATTTGCAAGCGATGACACATTGCATCTCGTTGGTGCAAACTTGCATCTGAGTGAGAAAGATCCCTTCCTGTTGTTTGAAAAACTGATAAAAACTAGCCCAGCCAATGTTGATGCAAGTCATGGGTTCTATCTAGGTTTTGAACTTTGTAAAGCGTTGACTGCTTTGACCCTAAGCAAACAGTACCGTCAAGATGAAGCATTGGATTGGGGCTACCTGACCCTTGATGAGCCAACGCACCGAGTTAAGCTCTCTGGCACGCAGCGGCCTGTTGAATAAAAACTTTTGAATCACTCGTGAGTCACTTCGTTGAACGAATCCGAAAAATTTGAACCCGTGGTTATACCATTAAAGCAATCGATTGATGCGTTGACGGTGTTTCAGCGTTTGAACCAACTGCCTCACTGTCTTTTCCTCGACAGTTCCGCCCAAGATAACCGACTCGGTCGATACAGCTTTGTGACTGCCGATCCGGTTGATTTTATCACCGCCCAGGTCGGTGATGCTGGCGTGTTTGACGACTTAGAATTTCGTTTGACTAAATATCGTGCTGAGACGATTCCTGGTCTTCCACCCTTTCAAGGCGGTCTTGCCGGTTTGTGGGCGTATGATTTTGGTCGAGAGTTTGAGCAGATTCCGGTCACGAAGTACCGAGAGTTCTCGATTCCCGACTTGGCCCTTGGCGTTTATGATGTAGTGGTCGCTTTTGATCATCAGGAGAACCGGGCCTGGATTATTTCACAAGGATATCCTGAAACGAACCCTTGTGGCCGAGTTGATGTGGCCGAAGCCCGCGCGGAGTTCTTCTTGAAAGTCATTGAAGGACGCACCGTTTCGAGTTCGCTTCAAAAAGTTTGCGTGGAAGTTCCTCAATTAAGACGTGAGGATTTGGCTCCCTCGTTTGCCACGCCCTATTCCGATTTGTTACTGAGTAATTTTTCTCATGCCGATTATCTCGATGCAGTGCAAAAATGTATCGACTACATTTACGCCGGCGATATTTTTCAAGTCAATCTCTCACAGCGTTTGCTCTATCCTGCAATCGATGATGCGATTGCATTGTACGAGCGTCTACGGACGCGGAACCCGGCTCCGTTCTCCGGATTCTTTGATTTGGGTTCGCATCAAATCGTGAGTGCATCGCCTGAGCGTTTTATTCAGGTGAAAGATTCGCAGGTCGAAACGCGTCCAATCAAAGGAACCAGAAGCCGAATTGGAAAGACCGAACTTGATCTCTATGTGGGCGAGGCACTTCAGCATAGCGAAAAAGACAGGGCCGAAAATGTGATGATTGTCGACCTAATGCGGAACGATCTCTCTCGGATCTGTTTACCAGAATCGGTCCAAGTTACCGAGCTTTGTCGACTTGAAACATACGCAACGGTGCAACATTTGGTGTCGACCGTGGTGGGGCAACTCAGAGATTCGGCAACGCCGATTGATTTGATCAAGGCCACCTTTCCTGGTGGTTCTATTACAGGAGCCCCGAAGATTCGTGCAATGGAAATCATCGCCGAAATGGAGCCTACCGCCCGTGGAGCATACTGTGGTGCCTTGGGCTACATCGGTTTTGACGGTACTATGGACTCTAGCATCTTGATTCGTACAGTTACCGCTGGTCAGGGGTGGTGGCAATTTCCAGTTGGCGGTGGCATCGTTGCTCAATCTGATCCACAGTTAGAGTATGAAGAAACCTGGCATAAAGCGGCCGGTATTTTGAATTCGTTGAAATAATTCCAGCGTGAGATTGATAACAACGTGATCTTGTTGATCGACAATTACGATAGTTTCGTCTATAACTTGGCCCGGTATTTTGAACTACTGGGTCAACCGACAGTCGTGGTACGCAACGACCAAATTGATCTTCCACAGATTCAAGCAATGAAACCGGCGGCCATTGTGCTTTCGCCTGGACCCTGTACGCCCGATGAAGCTGGTGTCTCGCTTGAAGTAGTGCAGCAACTTGCTACGACTTATCCGATCTTAGGAATCTGTTTAGGCCATCAAGTAATTGTTCAAGCAATGGGGGGAACCATTACCCGAGCCGTTCAGCCGATGCACGGTCGAACTTCGTTGATTGATCACCAACAGCACGGTCTGTTTGCTGGCATTGAATCTCCGCTGGAGGTCTGCCGCTATCATTCGCTGATTGCCCATGCAGAGACCGTTCCCGATTGTTTGTCAATCGAAGCCACTGCGGCTGACGGGTTAATCATGGCGGTTTCGCATAAAGAACTTCCAGTGTACGGAGTGCAATTTCATCCAGAGTCAATTCTCACGCAATCAGGTTTCCAATTGCTGGCCAATTTTCTGGCCGTTGCTGATATTCCTTGTACTAAGAATATCACGGAACTTCAATCTCAGATTGAAGACCTTGATCAGCCGACCTCGGGCGTTTATCCAACCAAGATTCCTTCGTATTATTAATTTCTGAACTTTCTCTAAATTTTGCAATTAGAACTTTATGTTAATCGAAGGACTGCTAACCACCGAGAACGAAGATGGCAGTGTGAATGTGGCGCCGATGGGGCCGATTGTTGATGCCGAATTGCAACATTTTCATTTGCGACCGTTCAAAACTTCGCAAACTTATAAAAACATTGCCCGCGGGTCATCGTTGGTTTTTCATGTCACCGATCAAGTCGAAACCTTGACGAAAGCGGCTATCGGAAAACTTGATTCAACGCCTGAACTTTTGGATGCACCAGATGTTTCTGGTCACATCCTGGCCGATTGTTGTCGTTGGTATCTTTTGGAAATTGAAGAATTTTCCGAAGACGAACAAAAGGCTTCGATTCACACCAAGGTACGGCAATCAGGTCGAATCCGTGATTTCATCGGCTTCAATCGCGCAAAGCATGCGGTGATTGAAGCGGCCATTCTTGCGACACGTATTCATCTATTACCGGCTGCGGAGATTCGACGAAGCTTTTCGCAATTACAACCATTGATCGAGAAAACTGGAGATGATGCAGAGCATCGAGCTTTTGAGATGCTTCAGCAATACATTGTAGAGAAAATCGGCTCTGAATAATTCATTTCAATCTACATTGCAGGACATATCCAAGGGAGCGTCAACCCGCTAAAATAACGGTTTGCTAACATTGTTTCCTGATCTTGTTGATATTTTTAATGATGAACTTTTCGATCAAAGCCCCTAGCCGATTACACTTTGGATTGCTCTCTTTTGGCAATCCCAATGTGCCAGCGTATGGCGGGGCAGGCGTAATGATTGATCAACCGGTGTTAGAACTCAAATGTTCCCCAAACAACGCATTTGAAACTGGTGGAGAATTGTCCGAGCGAATCGTTCACTTTGCCGAAGCTTGGTCGGACTATCATCAATCAGAAATTCCGAGTTGCTATTTAGAATCGATCGGAACCAAATATGCTCATCAAGGGCTAGGTCACGGCACACAACTCGCTTTAGCAACTGCGACGGCCTTAAATCTTGTGGCGAAAATCTCTGAACCATCGCCTGAAGAACTTGCCGCGAGTGTCGGTCGCGGTCGACGTTCGGCGATTGGTACTTATGGATTTCGTTATGGCGGATTCATCTATGAATCAGGCAGAAAAGCAGACGAGACATTTTCAAAGCTCTCTTCTCAGCATCCATTTCCAGAGCAATGGAAGTTTTTGTTGATCATGCAACCACAACTGGCCGGTTGCCATGGACAGGCCGAGAGCAAAGCGTTTGAGAACATTCCGCCTGTTTCTGAAGCAACCACACGAAAGCTCAACGAAATTCTGACCACACTATTAATACCCGCACTAACGAAATGCGATTTCGCGGCATTTTCTGACGCCTTGTATGATTATGGCCATCTGGCTGGTCTGTGCTACGAATCAGTCCAAGGTGGGGCTTATATGAGTCGATTGAACGATCAAATTGTAGATACCTTGCGTGCTGATGGAGTGTTTGGAGTGGGGCAGAGTTCGTGGGGCCCTACCCTCTTTGCACTTTGTCAAAATACCGCACAAGCAAAACAATCACAAGAAAATCTGCAAAATCAATTCAAAGACCAGGCGTTTGAGTACCTGATCGCTAGTCCGATTAATCATGGAGCCATGCTGCGTGATTGCCATGAAACCTACTCAAGTTCATAGTGATGGAACTCAAATAATGAGTGATCAAGTGAACCTTGAATCACTGGGAACAGTCACAACATCAGTCAACCATTTCCTTGAAAATTCAACCAGAGAGATCTTATGCCTAAATTAGGTGTCAATATCGACCATGTGGCAACGGTTCGTCAAGCGAGAAAGACCAATGAACCCGATCCTGTTTGGGCAGCCGCTTTGGCCGAACTTGGTGGAGCCGATGGGATCACGCTGCATTTACGTGAAGATCGGCGGCATATTCAAGATCGAGATTTGCGTATTCTGAAAGAGACGGTCAAAGTAAGTCTCAACTTAGAACTGGCAACCGAGGACAAAGTTATCGAGATTGCTTGCCAAGTTTTGCCAGATCAGGCGACTCTCGTTCCTGAAAAGCGTGAAGAGGTAACCACCGAGGGTGGACTTGATCTTACGATTAACACGCCCAAAATACAGTCCGCCATGAATCGCTTAAAAGATCAGGGAATTATTGTCAGTCTGTTTCTCGATCCAACGCTTGAGCAAATTGATTTAGCCAAACAACTCGGGGCGGACGCGGTCGAACTGCATACCGGGCAATATGCGTTGTGTCGTGGAGAACAGCAGCATACCGAGTTGGTTAAAATCACGGAAGCTGCCAAAATGATTCGAGAACGAGGCATGACACTCCTCGCTGGTCATGGGCTCACTTACAGCAATGTACAGCCAATTGCCGGTATCCCAGACATGAATGAACTCAATATCGGGCATAGTATCGTTTCTCGGGCGATCATGGTTGGGTTTGAAAAGGCAGTAGCCGACATGAAACAACTAGTAACTAGCGCATAGCCTCTCGATTTCACCCCCTGTTCTCAAGGGGATCATTTTTTTATCATAGTAGGTCTAGGCAACTGCCACAGGGTAGCTGCTTTCCCTTTAAAAATATATTTCTTTTGATTGCTGGATTGAATAAATGGCTCGCTCAGGTTCGGAATTTGCTGGTGTTTCTGTTGCTATCACCACCCCATTTAAAGATGGAAATGTTGATTACG
>NVWB01000199.1 GCA_002733575.1 Blastopirellula sp.
ATAGGGAATAGAGTAATTACAGTAACTCGTTATCATTAACGGGGTTGTCGTGGAATTTCGTCCCGGATTTTTTCTACTAACTTACTGGTTGAAGCGAGAGCTGCCTCTTTCGATGCCAGCACTTTATTGGGCACCGACTCTGGCAAGCCGATCTCTTCGGCAGTAATTTTCGTTTCCCAATAGATTTCGATATCGCGGGGGATTTCGGCATAACTCAACACCGACAGCTTCGGCAATTGGGCCGCGATTAACTGCCAGACTTTGGAACGAAGTTCCACCGGTACAATCAAGGCAACCTGCTGGTGTTGGTCTTCAATCTGTTGGAACATTTCTGACAGCGTGTCGACCAAGCGTTCAACCCAAGACCGAGCCAAACGGCCTTGTCCGTATTCGGTTAAGCTGAGTAACCGCTCTTCGATATTGCGTTCCAGCCCTATCGCATGCACACGGCCTTGCTCATCGATATGCTTCTGGCAAAGTTGTCGGCCTAAGCGAACTCGAACCGTAGCCAACAACAGTTCCACTTCGGTCGTCTTATTAGCGTGACGAGTGAGTGATTCTAAAATGCGCGGCATGTTTTTGATTGACTCGCCTTCTTCCAACAACCGGCACAACACCCCGTGGATGATACTCAAATTGAGTGGCGTGGTTCTTAGTTCTTCGATGCCGGCGGAAAAGTTTACCCGTAAGCGATCCAATGAATACTTCACATCTTGTAGGCTTAACAGTTCATGGGCATGTTTTTTCATGATCTCTTGAAAATGTGTGACCAGTAACATCGTCGGTTCAATGGCCAAGTAACCGGCCTCTTCCGAGGCGTCGACTTGATCTGGCGAGATCCAAAGACCTGGCCCACCAAAGGTTGGGTCTTTGCCTGGTACTCCATCGATTATGCCGACGGTGGAACCCATGTCGAGTGCCAGATATTTACCGGGTCCAAAAGTGGCGCGTGCGACTTCGTTTTCGTCGATCATAAAACGATATTCGGAATCGCCTAAACGCAATGAATCACGTACTCGAAGTTTGGGCAGTGCCACGCCGAGTGAGTCGGCCAATTGGCAGCGAACCGCACCAACACGATCCATCACATCCGATTTTTCAGGATCGACCAATGAGATTAAATCACAACCGACTTCTAGCACTAACCGATCCAGCCCAAGATAGGCTTCCCAGACTTCAAACGATTCTTCCGGCTCAACCACTGCCTCTGGCACGCTCGGAAATTGGAACCATTCAGAATCAGCTTGGTCGGTCACAGGCAAGTCAAGCAATTCATCGTCAGCGCAGGAGATCGACACGATATGATGAAAATGGACCAAGGCTTCGTTGTTATTCTGCCCAAAGTGTCCATCTGCTTTCTGGCTATTTGCATCCAGCCAGCTTGTATCATCGGTTTCGCCAATGCTGGTGGCGTTGATCAAACGGACACAATCGTCGTAGATTGCAGCGACTTCTCCTCGCAGCTTAATTTGCCCAAAGGTTGAAACACAGACTTCTCTACCGATATATCGAGAAAGAATGGACGAATAATCCATTACGATTGCCTCTTTGACTCTACAGAAGGATACGTTGCCGTGGAAAAGAATGGGAATAGATGATGCTTCGATTTTAATAGCAAGCCAACCCTTAGGGCAAGCATCAACTTGCCAAGAAAGTCGAGTTTTCCCCAGCACACGGCCCTTCATGCCCGAATGTCCACAGGTTTTCCCTAATTGCTTTTTACCGAAGAATCCGAGAATTTTAACGCAAGCAAGCGGACAATTCATTTTTTCGAGGACTCAATATCTATCAGTTATTGTCGTAAGTCGAGTGACTTGCTCAGTTCCGTCATTGATTGAATGTGAAGTCTTCGTAAATAGTGCTGAAAACTGGCCGATTGGTCTATTCGCTTTTCGCCAAATGACACAAAATCCGGGTGCTGAAACTCCTGTGCGGTCCCAAAAAATTCAATTTAAACTTTCAGATATGGAAATGAACGAATCTTCGGTTTGTTGATTGATAAGCTATAATTAATTAGCTACCTAAGTTTCGTTGATTAGAGATGAATAATATTTTTTTGGGTGGCAGCGATGACGATTCCGGAGTTGGCTCTGCTTCAGGATCAAACGTGTTCGGAACGTCGTCGGTGTGGCCGAAGGCCATCAGAGGTTACAGCGGCCAAGAACTTACCGAATTCTTTTACCGTTTTCTGCCTCGATAAATCTTTGATGTATAGGGTCATAATGGAAAACTCACTGTCCTCTAATCGACTAGCGTCGAACCCGACGTCGTTTTGAATATGCGTAGTTGAATGGTCAGCGATCTCCAAAACCAACATCGCGGCCACCCGGAAAATAAGATATCAACTTCAATAGTTTCGCAAAGGGATGGACGAACTATGATTGATCAAACTAGCAATCCGCTTCTTAAGATATTTGTGCTTGATACGAATGTCATTTTGCACGATTCGAACAGCTTTCGCAATTTCGAAGAGAACGATGTTGCCATTCCCATTACGGTCCTCGAAGAATTGGACCGTTTCAAAAAAGGGAATGAAGACATCAACTTCCAGTCCCGCGAGTTTCTCCGGCAACTTGACTCCGTCACCGGAGACCTACTTTCTGAAGAAGGAATCACCTTAGGCGAGGAAGGGGGCCACTTACGGGTCGTCATTAGTTCGGAATTAGATCAGCGGCTCAAACATGTCTTCTTGACTGACTCGCCCGATAACCGAATTCTCAACACGGCCCTGTATCTTCAAAGAACGGCCACCGATCGTAAGGTGATCTTAATCTCTAAAGACACCAACTTGCGAATGAAGGCCAAAAGCTTAGGCGTAACGGCACAAGATTATTTGAGCGAAAAGTTAGACAACTTCGATAAGCTCTATAAGGGTCGGCGAATAATTGAAGGCATTGATTCAGATCGGATCAATCAGTTTTACGAAGACACAGGCATCGTGCCGATTGAAGATTTTCCTGATGTCGAAGAGCCGGTTGCCAATGAAAATTTCATTCTCCGCAACGGATCAAAATCGGTGTTGGCAACCTATCATGCGGATGATGAAACGTTGCAACGCGTCGAAAAGTTTTCGCCCTACGGCATCAAGCCCCGCAATGCCGAACAACTGTTTGCCGTGAAAGCATTGCTAGACGAAAGTATTAAATTGGTCACACTCGCCGGAAAAGCGGGCACCGGAAAAACCTTATTGGCGTTGGCCGCGGCATTGGAATGTTCGTCTTCTTATCGACAGATATTACTGGCCCGCCCAATTGTGGCGTTATCAAATAAAGACATTGGCTACTTGCCAGGCGATATCGGGGCCAAGCTTGACCCTTACATGCAGCCGCTGTTTGATAACCTGTCGGTCATCCGCCATCAGTTCGGCGAAGACGATAAACAGGCACAAAAAATCAACCGGATGTTAGAAACCGAAAAACTGATGATTACTCCGCTGGCCTACATCCGTGGTCGCAGTTTGCAGCGTATGTTTATGATTGTCGACGAGGCCCAAAACCTGACGCCGCATGAAGTGAAAACCATCATCACCCGCGCCGGCGAAGGAACCAAGATCGTCTTCACCGGAGACATCGACCAAATCGATCACCCCTATCTAGACCGACTCTCCAACGGCCTCTCGTACCTGATCAACCGCATGGTCGGCCAACCGCTGTATGCACATATTACCTTGGAAAAAGGGGAACGCTCGGAGTTGGCTGATGTGGCGAGTGAGTTGTTGTGACGTGGTTTTAATCAAAAGCCAGGGTGCCATACAACGCCGTGAACTGGGTTGGGTGCCATGCTTGGCCGGTTAGGCGTAAGCATGTTTCTTACTGATCTTGAGACATTGAAGCACAACAAATCAACTTGTGTTAAAATCAATGCAACTCATCAATCAACCGTAGCACACACTGGCAAAATGCCAGTGGCACACCAGAAGGATTTTTGGTGAACTTGAATTTCCACCAGTGGCACCCGGTGAAAGCATGGCACTCTGGCTTTTTATAAAAGTGGTAGAATTCTTGAGTTATCTGTAGGTTGGCCCAAAGTGAAAGCAATTCCTAGGTAATACTTATGGCAATGACAACAGAACAGATGATTGACTTTTTTGGAGAGCAGGCTAATGCAGCCGCAAGTGAAGGAATGCTGGCTGCCAAAGAAGAGGGGCACTACTATCTTGCTACAATCAATTGTGGCGAAGCGTTTAAATGTCGCTTGATGAAAAGCCTCATTCAATGGCGAATTGGAACTGACCCTTCAGATTCATTGTCTGAGGCAGCAGAAGGCTTTGCTGATGATTGGCTGACAGTATCGACAATTGGTAACAGTGATACACAGTCTGCAGATGTGCCTGCTGAAAGAGTTGCATTCGTTGCTTACCTGATTGGCAAGCCTTATCCCATCGTTCCTTCCAGCGATGGTCTTCAAAGCGACCGCCTCTTGGACCTTGTTTTGGGAAATTGGCTATTCGATTCTTGGAATGGTGAGTTGTGGGAACAGGGGATGGAACAACTTCGTCGAATGGATCGTACTGATCTGTCAGTGCGAACCTACGAGTTGTACAAATCTGTTGTTGATGCAACGGGTGCGGACTTGCCAGCTCTATCGCAAGAAGGCGAAAAGCTATTTGCCAAGAGAAAGTCCGATAGTTTCTTCAGTGGTGGTGATCAGACAGAAGGTGGTGGTCCCGATAACGATTTTACTGTTGATTATCGGCTTGCAGCCCTGCTGAAACGTGCTGGATTCGATGGCACCAGCGAAACTCACGCTTGGAAGTGGTAAGTCACTTCGACCAAGGTGCCTATCTATCGGCGTTACTTCTTGTTCATTTTCAAATTTAACAAAACCTTCTTCCTTTGTGCCTTCGAGCCTTGGTGGTTCATCTTTTCACACTTCAAAAGTCGGCTGGCGAGCAGCCAACCTACGAGATTTCTTTGCCACGAAAGGCACGAAAACCACGAACGATTTTCTCTCTAATCTAAACCGGCGAAAGCATGGCACCCAAGCACCCTGGCTTGAGGAAAAACAATCGTCAAACACTTCACACGGGTTTGTCAAAATGCAGCCCGTGATCGTCAATCGTGTAGGGCACAATCTCTTCAGTCACTGCGCTGCCGCGATGTTTGGGCACGTACATGGCCTTGCGGATTCGGTTGCCGTCTCGGATTTTCCCTAAGTAGATGACCGTGTTTGCGCCAGAGAGTAAGTCGCCTTCGTCGAGTTGTTTTGAGATCAATTCATCCAACATCGACTCTCGGGAAGTTTGCAATAGCACACACCCGATCTCTTCTTCAGGGTACGAATACTTTTCGCAAAGCTCGGCATTCGCTCGATATTTCTGGCGAAACAAATCGCGGGCGACCCACATTGGGTCTTTGTGCAAGACTTGATGATACACATATTCGAAGAGATTGAACTGAATCGATTCGCTCGGCACGTCGACCGGTTCAATGCCGTCAACAATCACACGCCGGCAACCACTAGTCAGGTTGCCATATAAAAAACCAATTGCGGTGGCCAGTTTATCATTCAACTGGCTTTGCCAATGTTGCCACTGCTCGAACTCCATGTCGCGTTTTGTGACTCGCTTGCCTTGATAATCAAACACATGCAGGTAGTCACCAAACTCGCGACCGTTGCCGAAGAAGTTTTCTAAGTCAGGCTTGATCGAAGAATCGGCCTGTTCTAATTGCCAGCCAAACATTTGCTCGGCGTAGTGCCCGTGGCTTTGCGAATCACCTCGGGCACTCATATCGAAAAAGATGCCGGTGCGTCCTTCTTGCTGTTTTCCTTGATAGGCAAACTGCAAACCAAACTGAGTTTTTCCAATTCCGGTGGCCCCGACAACCACGGTGAGCTTGCCAGGGATTAATCCGCCTCCTAGCCGCTCGTCTAAACCAGGAATACCGGTTGATTGTCTTGCTGTTGCCATGTTTTTTTGAGACAAGGTAATTGGAAAATGAAATGCCCGTGCCTATGAAACCAGCGATTCCCAGGCGTGTACTAAGATGCTGACCGCTTTGTCGATCTCTTCTTCGGAAGTATACCAACCAACGCTTAAACGCATCGTACCATCGGATTCTTTTTCACGAAGCCCTAGGGCTCGTAAAGTCTTGGAAAAATTTCCGCTTCCGGTATGAGAACTGGATGAAGTCGACACACAGATTTCAGGGCATTTCTTCAGCATTTGGGCCGCTGAAACTTTCGGGAAATTGATCGACAGCGTATTAGAAAGCCGTTCGGATTTTGCGCCATGTACGGTCATCGGTTCGGAAATCGCATCGAACAGCCCTTGCTGTAATCGATCACGCAACTTGGCCTGGCGATCTGCCGCTTCATCGATACAGCGGGCCGACAAGTTGGCCGCTTTGCCCATGCCGATCCAAGCCGCCACATTTTCAGTTCCGGCCCTTAGTCCACGTTCGTTACCTGCGCCATGTACGAAAGGTTCAAGATCAACCCCAGTGCGTACATACAACGCCCCGGCACCTTTGGGGCCATAAAACTTATGAGCCGAGAGACTCAATAGATCGACGTCCAGGTCGCCTACTTGGACCCGATTTTTCCCGATGCACTGAGTGGCGTCGGCATGAATGGCCACTTTTTCACTGCGACAGAGTTCGGTAATTTTACGAATCGGTTGAATCGTGCCGATATCGTGATTGGCCAGCATGATGCTGACCAACCGAGTCTCTTCTCGAATCGCATTTTCAACGTCTTCAGGGTGAACAATTCCATGTGCATCACAAGGCACCACGGTTACATCACAACCAAAGCGTTCTAAGTATTTCACTGACTCGGCAACTGCCGGATGTTCAAAACTGGAAATCACCACATGCTTCGGCCCTGCGGAAAAATCTCGTAGCATCACGCCTTTGATGGCCAGGTTACAACTTTCGGTTCCGCTGGCGGTGAATACAATTTCATCAGGGATGGCGCCGATTAGCTTGGCAACTTGTCCGCGTGAATCTTCCAGTGATTCTTCCACCACCCGTGCCATCGCATAGCGGCCAGTTGGCACAGCGAAATGTGCCGACATAAACGGAAGCATGGCTTCCTGTACGCTCGGCGCCAAAGGTGTGGTTGAGTTGAAGTCGAGATAAATGGGTTTCATGAATTTATGGTTGTTTTATTTTTCATAATCTCAACCGGAACCGTAAGCGAGGAGGAAGTGTAATTAAGCTTCCTCCTCGCTTACGCTTCGGGTTAAGATGAGATAGCAAATTTATGGAGGTGATATTTGCCGACTAAATATTGGGCAGCGTTCCTTCAAAACCGAACTCGGCATAAATCTTGGTCGGAATGATTGCGGTGATTTTGAGGTAGCTGATTGATTCGTAGGGAATGATCACTTGCCGGGCGCCCATTTGATCTGGCGCGCGTCGATGAAACACGGCCATGTGGTCATCGAGTGCAAACGAAATGAAGACGACTGATTCGTTTAACTTGGTTTGCACCACACCTTCTTTGGGCATCTGGCTGGGCCAGCGCTTAAGAAGTTGGTGCCACTGGTTCGCATAATCTGACACAAGCGTTTCCTTGGTTTTTAATAGCGGTTTTAGTTCCGGCTCTACGGATTTCTACTTACTCTCTATCCATCGGAAGAATCGCGGTAAGAAACCAACCATCTGGAATGCGAGCGTTTGACTGCTAACACCCTATCAATTGGCAGAGCTACGATAATCGCCCGTAGTGTCTAGGAATAAATTATTGTTATTTTCCACCCCTTCTTCTGGAAATTCGACTTAAACCCTTTTATCATAATCACTTAAGAAAATTCCGATCTTTCAAAGAATGTTGGCCTATAACGAGACAAAAATAAATAATATCGTTATAAACAACTGAACGGCTCATTTTGAGGGCACTCGCACCATCGCAATTCTCCATCCTTAAATAGGATCACTCCTGATAATGGCTTCTCATAGAAAATTTGGCTTCACCTTGGTTGAACTGTTAGTAGTGATCGCGATTATCGGGGTGCTGGTAGGGCTAATTTTACCGGCAGTGATGATGGCACGCGAATCTGCACGACGGGCAGAGTGCATGAACAACCAACGGCAATTTGGGATTGCCGTTAATAATTACAGAGGAAGAAACTCATCGAACAGGATGCCACCTTCGATGACGTTTATTCCCAAGGTGAAAAGAAGTTGGGTCAAAGAAGACTTAGTGTTTAACTGGGTTCCAGCACTGTTGAACGATCTTGAGCAAACTGCATTAGCTGATAGCTATCAACAAGCAATAAATAACATAACTGATCCTCCACTAGAAACCGGAACTGTTATTTTGAGCACGTTGGAAAATAGTTACCTTCCAATTTTACTCTGTGCGAGTGATCCTTCTGATGAGTCCTCAGGTAATCCACTCAGTTATTTCGTCAATGGAGGCATCAAGAGTTCAGCAGAATCCGCTCATCCAGCAGATGGAGCCTGGGGTCAAGAAACTGCTCTATCAGCAGGTAAAGACATGCAAGTGATAATCTTCCCTGATGGCGAATCGAATACAATTTTACTGTCAGAGCGTTTAATTCTCGATGCTAGAGATCCAGAAAACCCTCCACAATGGCATAAGATTTCACTCCCCTTAAGCCAAGAGGAGCAAGCCTCAATTCTTTGGAAGAACTATCCAGCAGAAGATCCACCTCAGGTGATCAATGGAAAAAGGAAACTAGGTGTCTCTACTTATTCGACCGCTTCAAGCAATCACTCTGGTGGCGCATTATTTGCTTTTTGTGATGGGTCGACCAAATTCTTAAACGAATCAATTCATGGGAGAGTCTATGGTCGCTTGATGAGTTCGGATGGAGGACGCACTACATACGCACACTCACATGACCCATGGCAAGTACAACCCATTAATGCGGACGAGTTAGAGTAATCTGCAAACAAAGTGAGAGGGCAGGTATCCGCAACAAGGGAGGAGTCACACAACGTGAATTCCTAAAACTGTTTCGGAATACCATTATTTTCTTCAATCGAGACACAACTGCTTGGAACAAGGGATCGAAAGTTATGAATTCTCACAAACGCTCTGCATTTACACTGGTGGAATTGTTGGTGGTCATTGGAATTATTGGCGTGTTGGCCGGGTTGATCTTACCTGCCATTGGCATGGCCCGCGAATCTGCGAGGCGGGCACACTGCATGAATAACCAACGGCAGATTGGCGTTGCGGTTGCCAACTATGTCAGTTCAAAAAAAGATGGCAGAATGCCCCCTTCCGTCTCGTTTGGTCCTCCCGAAGTTCCAGAATATTATTATAGTGATATCTCTACTGGTATCTCTTCTGACGTCCCTTACCTCGTGAGCTGGGTTGTGCCTCTGCTTGTACAGCTTGACGCGGGAGATTTGGATGCTATTTATCGACAAGATATTTACGAAGGCAGATATGATGGAGTTGCTCGCTTAAATCCACAGCAGGTTCTTCGAGGTATAGACCTGCCGATTGTACGATGCCCTAGTAATCCGCCAACGAAAAAGGCGGCCGCTCCCCTTTGTTACTTTGTGAATGCAGGTGTTAGAAACACACATTGGCATGCAAATACTAAATCGACCAAAGTGTTTGATATCGCAGCCAATGGTGCCTGGAGCGATGAGTCAAATTTATCGAACCAGCGTTCGATGAAGGTGGTTTCATTTCCGGACGGGAAATCGAATACCATCATGCTTTCAGAACGAATTAAGTCTGCGGGAAGGCACTACGGGCAACCGAATTGGTATGGTGGTTCTTTTGATGGCGTCGACCATTCCACTCCTATTCCATATAACGAGAGGACACTACTTTGGTATGACTTCGCTGATCCTGATTCTGTTTCAGTAATAAATCAGCCCAATGAAAGATACGATGGGACAACTTTAACTCTGCAATCGGCCGTGATCTCAAGTAACCATGGCGATGTTTCACTTATAATGTACTGTGATGGTGCGGTGGTTGCTGCCCGAGAAGGGATGCATGCTAGAATTTTTGCTCGCCTGATGACTTCCAACGGCAGACAGGCCAGAATAGATACGGATAAAGATAACAACTATAAAGACGAGGCCGTGATTCCATGGCAATTGGAGCTCATCAAAGCGGGTGATCTGTAGTAGATAAATCCTCTGTTTGCAGAATCTATTATGACTGAATGAATCTTTAACAATGAAGAGACAACCCTTCGATTCATGATCAGTACAGAGTCTATTGGGCAAGTGGCGTGGCAGCAATTACGGCCTGCTGCGCGGGTTGTTTTCGCCCAAAAAAACTAATAAACACTTGACCGTACAACGTAAAGTGTATGTGGCAAATGATTTACGCGTCTTACAGACAGTCGTAAATCCGGGTCAAGGACTCGACAAATGGCCCTCTTTCTGTCATACTATTGACTGGCCAAGCTAATCAAAGCAACTCTTCTACTTAATCCTCGTTCAATTTTATTGAGGGAACGCTCGTCATGAACACTCATAGACGCTCAGGTTTCACACTAGTCGAACTTCTAGTTGTGATCGCAATTATCGGAATTCTCGTCGGACTCATCTTGCCCGCGGTCAACATGGCCCGAGAATCGGCTCGTCGTGTTACTTGTTTGAATAATCAAAAGCAATTTGGACTTGCGGTGAAGAATTTTTCATCGAGAAACTCTACAGGCAGCATGCCGCCATCGATGAGTTTTATTCCGAAGGTAAAACGAGACGAGCATAAAAACAACCGATTGTTTAATTGGATTCCGCCCCTATTGGCAGATTTGGATGAAGGTGCCCTAGATGCACTCTATCGTCAGGCCATCATCGATTTAGGTGTCGATGCGAACGGTGCTGGTTCCGTTAAAAACAAACTCACCGATGGTAACCTTCCGGTGGCCATTTGCCCGAGTGACCCGCCTGATGTTGATACAGGCAACCCCGTTAGTTACTTTGTCAACGGTGGCGTTAGAAACACACAATTCGGTGGTTCAATACTTGATCTGAGTGCCAATGGTGCCTGGAGTGATAAGAGCAATTTAGTGGGTCAGAAAGAAATGAAGGTGACTCGATTTCCTGATGGACAAGCGAATACCATCTTGCTTTCTGAACGGACGTTCGCTGATGCACGTGATCCTACGTCTCCACCAATGTGGCATGTTATCAGGGCTGGAGGAGGGACTCCTCGTGAAGATGATGCTTGCATTCTTTGGAGAAATTACTCCGATCCCAGTCCAGATCCGGTCATCAACCGTATTAGAGCAGCAAGTAATAACTTAGCCCCTGTTTCTAGTGCTCACCCTGGAGGTGCAGTGGTTGCCTTCTGCGATGGCTCAACCAAGTTTGTTTCTGAAGGTATCGTCCCCAGAGTATTTGGGCGGTTGATGAGCTCTGATGGTCGTAAGGCCGATTTTGGAAATGGAACTCTCGGCTGGCAAGCTAAGCCGATCAAAGCTGGTGAACTTGATTAGTTTTGATCTCCGCTTAGTAATTTCAACGATTAAAATCAAAGGCGTTCTTTGCCACGTATCGCAAAGAACGCCTTTTTTATTTTCCTTCTTTAACTGCAACCATTCCCCACTCTACGCATGAACGAAAACTTTGAACTGCCGCCGTTGCATCAAATTTATATGGAAGAGGCCATTCGTCAGGCCGAGATTGCGGCCACCGATGGCGAGGTGCCTGTGGGGGCGGTGATTGTGCATCAGGGCCAAATTATTGCGGCCGCCTATAATCAGCGGGAGATGCTCAAAGACCCGACTGCTCATGCCGAGATGATTGCGATCACTCAGGCGGCCGAGTCTTTAAAGAACTGGCGGTTGGCGGATTGCACGTTATACGTCACACTAGAACCATGCCCGATGTGTGCTGGCGCAATTATATTGGCCAGAATCCCTACGGTGGTTTACGGAGCAGTTGACCCCAAAGGCGGAGCGGCAGAATCAGTCTACCAGATGCTGCAAGATGATCGGCTGAATCACAAGTCGGAAGTCATCAGCGGCATCTCGGCAGACAGGTGTGGAAGATTGTTGACGCAATTCTTTCAAGCACGCCGGGCCGAAGGCAAAAAATAACATCCAATAGCATCCATGAGAGACCTGTTTCTCTCAACGAATCGACGTATGGTTTTTCCAAAATTCTTTCCCACCGGCTTGACCAGTTCCAGCGTGTTGCACGTTGCGGCCATGGTGGTGATTTGGAAATCAGCCGCCGTTATGCTGACCGTTCCGCCTGCTCGGCAGGGACAAACTTCGATAGAACTCCAAGCCACCATTGCTTCTGCCCCTAAACAATCGACACCCCCGGCGGTTGAAATTGAAACCGTTCCCGAAGAAAACTTCGAGTCGGCCGTTGCGACAAAAGCCGAACCCAATGATAGCTTGCAGCACGAAGTTACCGATTCGATTCCAGCGAAAATAATGCCGGTGGTGGATGAGTTGGAGCTTCCAATTCGCCCCATTGATCAACAAGATACGCCAGAACAACGGGCCGAGGCTGCCGCCGAAATCCCTCTTGACGATATCGAACTAAAGAGCTTGCCGCGAGCCGAAGAGTCTCTGCTTGAGCCAGAGCCGGTCTCAAGTTCGGCCAGTGTGCCGAGCGTGGCGTCGATCAAAGATTCAGGCGTGACCCAGGCAATCCCGGTTCAAGTCTCGTATAGCACGTCTCCGATCTATCCGCCTGCGATTTTATCGCAAGGCACCATTCGTTCAGATCGAATCGAACTGTTGGTACAAATCAACACCCAAGGACACGTGACCAATGTGAAGGTGGTCAAATCTTCTGGCGTGGCCGAGATTGATCAATCAGCAGAAACAGCGGCCCGACAGTGGCGGTTTGAGGCAATCGATGGGCAAACCTTGGACCAACCGCAATGGATTAAACTCAAGTTTCGATATCGGGCCGAGCGATAGGAACTCGACCCGATTACGAAGTTTAATTTTCCGGCGAACCAGTATTACCAAACGAAACGTAGGCCACCATAAGCGGCCAAGCCAACGGTTCCAAAGTCTGGCACTTCTTGATACTGTTCATCAAACAGATTGTCGATACGGGCAGTCAGTTGAACACCAGGACGCAAGTCGTAGCTACCTGCGACGTTGACCGTGATATAATCAGCCAGCGGGCCTGTCGTATCAAAGCGATTTCCCACGTACAGCAAGTACATGTTGATATGGCCAAATCCATCGTCAACGGTTTGCTCAATTCCCAGGCTGGCTTTATTGCGAGGTCTTCGCTGAAGTTGATCGCCCGTATCGGAATTGAGTGTGTCGGTGTACGTGTAGGTCGCTCGGACATCGGTCGTTGGGCCAATATACCAATCGCTTACGAGTTCCACGCCACTGCTTCTGGCACGCCCAATGTTTTCAAGCATCATGGCACCAAAGTCGTAGTTAATCAAATCAGTGAAATCATTTCGAAAGTACGTGGCATCAACAATCCAGCGATCCGCTAGAAACGATTTGGTGACCCCGATATCCCAGCCTTTGCTATGCTCTGGTCGTAAATTGGGATTGCCGAATGGAAACAGGTTTTCTGCCAGTGAAGGTGCCCTAAAGCCGGTGGCAAGACTTCCATGGAAATCGGCCCCGATCTCAGGCGTTTTCACCAGCAAGGTAAACCGATAGGTTTGTGCGGTGCCAGCGGCACTATGATCGACCCAGCGGTACCCGGCCGTTCCATGTACTCGCTCGCCGAAGGCATATTGATCTTGAAAATAGATACTGTCGTAGTACTGCCCCGTCTTGGCGACCGAGCTGCTTGAAGCATCTTCCTGCAAATGATCGGCACCCACAGTGAGCACATTGTTGTCTAGCAACAGGGCATTCATCTGGTAGTCGACCTGCTGGGTTTGACCCTCGTACCTTGGGTCAAGGTACCCTGAATCAGTATCGGTGCGATCATAATTGGTGCTGTTTAATGCCACCTTGTGTTCAACCATTCCGTCCATTTGAAATGATTGAAATTGAACGCGTTGGTAAAAAACATCACTCAAGTTCGAGCGCATCAAATTATCAATCGGTGATCCACCAAACGGGAAATCATCCACTGCCGTATGTGCATCGGTATAGCGAAACACATAGTCGACATTGAACAAATCGCTGGGGGTAAAACCGAAACGTCCAGAGACCGTTCCGTTGTAATAAGCGTCTCGTTCAGGATTGCCATTTTCAACCTCCGCACGAGAAACCCCATCGGTGCCCAAGTACGAGGCACTGGCCGAGTAGTAGAACAGGTCATCGCCACCGCTCAAATTGATGCTTGAGTTCGACGTGTTCATACTGCCCCCTTCGACTGCCGCACGAATGGTAGCCGGCCCTTCACCACGTTTGGTGATGATGTTGATCACACCACCAATTGCATCGGTTCCATAAAGAACACTTTGCGGGCCGCGCAAGATTTCAACCCGTTCGATGTTTGCGGTACTCATGCTAGAAAAATCAAAGCTCCGCCCGGCATTACTCGGATCGTTGATCGGAATTCCATCGAGCATGACTTTGGTATGTTGTGAGTTGGCACCTCGCAAAAAGATCGAAGTTAATCCGCCAGGCCCACCGGTGCGGTTCACGTCAACACCTTGGATCTGCCGCAAGGCATCACTCAGAATTGGTTGCTGCATTGCTTGCAATTGCTCAGAGGTAACTACCGTGATTGAGGAACCAGTCTCTGCGAGCAAAAGCGTGGTTCGCGTGGCAGTAATCGAAGCCCCGTCTGGAATTGGATTCGCGGGGAATGAATTGAGCCGACCAATTACATCAATCTCAGGCAATTCAAATTCCGCAGCCGGTTCGCCTTCGGTGGCTTCTTCGACCGCTTCGTCGACAGTTTCCTCTAAAGGAATATCAGGCAGTGGAGGCTCCAAAATTAATGGGTCTTGGGCACACAAATAATGCTGGCCGCTTAGCGCTATAAACAGGCTAAAAGCCATCCATCGTTTTAACATAGGTCTTTTCTTTCTTCCTCCCGCGAGGAAATCCAGGATAATTAGGACATGGATCGGTCTCCCAGCTTGGGACGATTTCAATCCATATCGTTCACGCTAACAGACCAGTTATCCTGGCTCAGATTCGTCCTACTCACCCTCCTTCCCAGTTCGATGAACCAGTGGATTCTTTGGGTTTTCGTCCTCTATACAGTCGCGGGGCGGCGTAAGCTTTGCACTTAACTTCCCTGAAATCTGTCAGCAACAATCATTCCGATAGCAGTGCTGTCAGCAGCGAAAGGCTATCTTAATGTATAGATACTCGGACTTTAGCGATTACCGGAATAACTCCGATTGCCCTGATTAAGCCAGTATTAGGGAATAATCGGCTGTTTCAGATGAAGATTGCCGTAGACTGGCTGGCCGCGTATACTTGTACTAAGTGTTTTAACTAGAATGGCTTGCGTCATTAATTCGATATCCATCGTCCAATTGGCTCAAACTCTCTTTGGAGTTGCGTACTGATGATAAGACCCGCCTTCCTTTCCCCGATCTCCGCTGCTCTGGTTCTATTAGTTTCTTTCATTGCTTTGCCGGGCCATGCTGCCGAAGTAACCAAAAGCACAAACGTACAACCCACGAAGCCAGCCGAGATTGATGAAGATTATCTCGAGCTAATCAAGCTGTTGGCAGATACGCTTGATCAAGTCGACCGGAACTACGTCAAAGACATTGACCGCCGCAAATTAATGGAAGCGGCCATTCGAGGCATCGTGAGGGAACTCGACCCTTATTCAAACTACATTGCCCCGAAAGATCTTGAACGCTTTCGGACTGGCGTTGAAAACGAATTCGGCGGCATCGGAATTCAAATCGCCGTGAAACAAGGCAACGTAGTGATCACCAGCCCTTTGACTGGCACCCCAGCCTACAAAGCAGGCATCATGCCTGGCGATATTATTTCTAAAATCGAAGGCAAGCCGACCAAAGGAATTACGATTGACGAAGCGGTCAAACGTTTGAAGGGAAAAGTGGGAACCAAAGTCCACTTAACGATCTTTCACCCTTACTCGTTTGAGTCGGAAGATATGACCATCCAGCGTGAAATGATTCAACTTGAAACCGTACTCGGAGACCAGCGACAGGAAAACAAAGACTGGGATTTCATGTACGATCATGAAAATAAAATAGGGTACATTCGTTTAAGTGCCTTCGGTAGAAATACCGCTGCCCAGTTGCGAACTACCTTGAAAGACTTGTCCCAGCAAGGAATCAAAGGCTTGGTGCTTGACCTACGATCGAACCCAGGTGGATTACTCAGTGCGGCGATTGAAATCTGTGATCTATTTATCGAGTCCGGTAAGATCGTCAGCACCGAAGGACGTAACTCGCCCGCTAGATCTTGGAGTGCCGAAGTCAAAGGAACCGTGCCAGACTTTCCGATGGCCATTTTAGTCAATCATTATAGCGCGAGTGCCAGTGAAATTGTTTCTGCTTGCCTGCAAGACCACAAGCGAGCCGTGGTGATTGGTGAGCGTAGCTGGGGCAAAGGAAGCGTGCAGAACATCATTCAATTAGAAGGCGGCAAGAGTGCCTTGAAATTGACAACAGCCGGTTATCAACGACCAAGCGGCAAGAATATCCATCGCTTTGAAGGTGCCACCGATAAGGACGATTGGGGCGTGAGCCCTAGCGATGGCTTTGAAGTCAAGCTAGATCGCAAGCAGCAAGCGACCTATAACCTCTATCGCAGAGACCGTGATTTTCGTACGATGACCCCTCATGCTCCAGGGCCTGAAGCAAAGCTTGCGGAAGTCGATGCGGTCTTGGATCGAGCCGTGAGCTATCTGCAAAACCAAATTAATCCATCCAGCGAAGATGCTTCTGATACAGAGCAGGTCGAAGTGACCAGTCGCTAATCATCTTACTTGCTATCGGAAGCAATGAACCTACTTGCCATTGAATCGACCTGTGACGAAACTGCCGCCGCGGTGCTTGATGATCAGTTGAACGTACTTGCTTCGGTCGTCTCCTCTCAAATTGAATTGCATCAGGTCTTTCATGGCGTGGTGCCAGAGATTGCCGCCAGAGCACATCTTGAACGGATACTGCCGGTCATCGATCAAACCGTGCGCGAGGCCAATCTTACGCTCGATGATCTGGATGCAGTCGCGGTGGCCAACACGCCAGGGCTGGCCGGTTCGATCTTAGTTGGGCTAATGGCGGCGAAAACTTTGGCCTGGTCGTTAGATATTCCACTGGTGACAATCAACCATTTGCATGGGCACATTTATGCTTGCAAAATTGATAGCGGCAAAGAGATCTTTCCCTGTTTAGGGCTGATCGTAAGCGGCGGGCACTCGAGCATTTATCACTGCAAGTCGGCCTTTGATTTTGATCCAATCGGCGGAACCATCGATGACGCGGCTGGCGAAGCGTTTGATAAAGTGGCCAGCATGCTAGGTCTTGGTTATCCCGGCGGACCAGCGATTTCCAAATGTGCCGAACAAGGCGATCCAGCCGCGATTGCGTTTCCGCGACCCTTCATGAAAGATAAAACCCGCTTAGATTTCAGCTTCAGCGGGCTCAAGACGGCCGTTCGATATGAAATAGCCGGGCCAGGAAAGCCGGACTTTTCAGCGGTTCAACTTTCCGATCAACGCAAGGCCGACATCGCCGCCAGTTTTGAACAAGCGGTGATTGATTGCCTAGTTGGAAAAACGATCCTGGCACTTCAGAAAACCGGTTTAAAGCGGCTTTGTGTTGGTGGTGGAGTGGCCGCCAACAAACGACTGCGTGAAGCCCTGCAAACAATGGCCGCCCAGCGTGAAATAGAACTCATCATCGCCCCATTTTCTCTCTGCACCGACAACGCAGTCATGGGCGGAATCGCCATCGAAAAACTAAAAGCCGGGCAAGTCGACACCCTAGATGTTGACGCATTTCCAGGATTGATTCGCTCCCGGTAACCATGAAAACGGGTAGCCGGATTCGTCAGAATTCGGTTTTTCAGCATTGAGGGTTCTCTGAAGTCTAACGACTTCAGCTACGTTTGCTTCACGCTTGTGATTGTGTTTTTTTAATTCATAATTATTCTTTCTTCTTTGTGTCTTCGAGCCTTCGTGGTTCATTATTTTGCACTTCCTCCTCGCTTCGCGCTTAAGATTATTTCTGCGCAAGACAAATGGGCTTTCTCTAGATTCTGAATTCTTGTACCCTGCCGCTCCAACTCTTGCAGCGGTGTAGACCACCGCTTGACTGTTTTCGTAAAAAAGCATTCTCTGACCACCCAAATAGTATTGAGTGGCATGGTGTGTATTAGGTATTGGTTTTGTTTATGGCATCTCGGCGTTCGTTTTTATGTTACACCGCAGGCGGTCTCTTGGCTAGTTTTTCATCAGGCTGTGGCACCATTATGTACCCCGAACGTAGAGGACAACCGGCTGGGCTCGTTGACTGGAAAGTTGTCGGGCTGGATACACTAGGGCTCATGTTTTTCTTTGTCCCTGGAGTGATCGCATTCGCGGTCGATTTCAACAATGGCACGATCTATTTACCGCAAGAGAGTTACGACGTAGCTGAAACAAAAGGCGGCACCAATCAACTCACCGAAATTTCGATTCCGACGGATCACCTGTCAGAACACGAAATCGGCGTCGTAGTTTCCAACCATGCAGGTCAAGAAGTAAAACTTGCCCGAGGACAATACCAAACCCAACCACTAGACTCGATTGACAATTTCTGGACCGTCTCGAAAGAGATGCGTGTGCAGGCTTAAATTTCAAGTAACGAGTACCCCAGTTTGCTCGCAAACTGGGCGGCACAGCCGCAAGAGGTCTCGCTCATTGAACTACTACTTCTCCAGGTTCTGCAAGATCTCACGCAGTTTTTCGCCATCGGCTTTGACCAGCCCGATGATCACGCTCGGTTTCTGACCACGGGTTTCGATTTCGACTTTGTCCCAGACAATTCCGCTACGATAGGTAAACCCGGCCACTTTGTTCCAAGGGATTTCGTCGGCATTTTCCCACAAACGAAACAGGCCCGGCGATTTGATCACAATCTTTTCGTTGTCCGAAACAATTTCATGCGGCAACAACCGGCCACGGAAAACCAGCGAAGCAAACACATCGGCTTTGATCTCTAGCGAGATGTTGGTCTCCAGTTTGCGTTTATTGATCCGGTGCCCACAGTAACGACAAGCGGTCGCCTCTTCTGGAATGGTCGACAAACATTGAGTACAAGTCTGCCCAACCAAAAACTCACTACAAAACTTACACTTAATCGCCCCATCTGGAACATCGCTATGACAAAAACTACAAATCATGATTCGGGCCTAATTGGTGGTAGAGAAGTTAATTGATGAATGAATCAGATGTGCATTCTAGCAGTTGAAATTTGATATGCAATAAAAAATTCGTATACTGGGTTAAAATATATTTCGGTAATCATCAATGTAAGTTTTATATTCCTTCTCAGTCAGCTGAATTTCTTTGAGAACTATATTTGGGTCAGGGAGTTTTTCAAAATATTTTTTGATCGTGTAAAACCTGTTTTTACGCAGCTTCTTTTGGAACACATCGTATTCGATGTACTGGTCCTTTTGAATGTAGAAATCATCACCCTGCTGTTTGATCAATCGCATTGCCAGTAACGTGTTTAGACCATTTTCCATATCATCTTTACTTGGGATGGAACGGTTAATCCAGTCATAAACACCAATGATTCCAGGAATTCTATAAGGTCCACCACCACACAAAAACATGGATAAAAAGATAACGTGGGCATCACCCTGATTTGATCCATCACTCACCGCGCCCACCACGTAGCTTCTCCCGAATCACCTTTAATCGCTCTCCCATTTCCGCTTCGTACCCACGATCAACCGGGCGGTAATACTCTTTCTCGACACCCAAATAATCTTGGGCCGCAATACCGTCTTCGGCGTTGTGGGCGTATTCGTATCCGGTGCCGTGGCCGAGTTGTTCGGCGCCGCTGTAGTGGGCGTCTTTCAGATGAACGGGCACTGGCACTAGTCGGCCTTCGCGGACATCGGCCCGGGCTTCGGCGATGGCGATAGTGGCTGCGTTGGACTTCGGGGCACAGGCCAGATAGGCGACGGTTTGCGAGAGTGTCAATTGGCATTCGGGCAAACCGATGAACTCGCAGGCCTGCATCGCGGCAACTGCCAGCGGCAGTGCGTTGGGGTCGGCGTTGCCGACATCCTCGGATGCCAGAATTACCAAACGGCGTGTCAGAAAACGAACGTCTTCGCCTCCTTCCAGCATCCGGGCCAACCAATACAAACCGGCGTCAGGGTCACTGCCGCGAATACTTTTGATCAACGCACTGGCCGCATCGTAATGAGAATCGCCATCGCGGTCGTATTGGATCGCTTTGCGTTGGACTGATTCTGCCGCAAGTTCAGCATCGAATTCAATCGGTTGGGTCTCGCTTGAGAGTACGCCGATCTCCAGTGCATTGAGTGCCCTGCGTGCGTCGCCGTCGGAGACTTCGGCCAGGTAATGTTCCGCATCTTCATGCAAGTTGACTTGATACTTACCGAGCCCCCGATGCGGATCAGCCAAGGCACGCTGCATGACCTGCTTGATTTCGTCAGGCGAAAGTGGTTCAAACTGAAAAACTTGTGATCGGCTTACCAACGCACTGTTGACCGCAAAGAACGGATTGCTGGTCGTCGCTCCGACTAAAATCACCACGCCGTTTTCGACATCTGGCAGCAGGGCATCTTGCTGTGTTTTGTTGAATCGGTGAATTTCATCGATGAACAACAGCGTACGCCGACCCGTTGTGGCCACTTCGTCTTTTGCTTTTTGTAAAACTTCACGAAGTTCCTTCACGCCGCTGGTGACTGCGTTGAGTTGTGTGAAGCGGCTGCGGATTTCTCGGGCCAGCAGTTGGGCCAGTGTGGTCTTGCCTGTTCCTGGTGGTCCGTAGAACAACACCGAATTTAATCGGTCGGATTTAATCAACCGGCGCAGCAGTTTTCCTTCACCTAAGAAATGGGTTTGGCCGGTGAATTCTTCCAGCGAATTCGGTCGCATTCTGGCGGCCAGTGGTTTGACGCGGTCAAAATTTTTCTCTTCGGCTTTATCAAATAAGGAAGACACGGTTGGTTGCCTTGATCGGGGAATCGGATATGGTGAGGGTGGACAGACTGACGGACTGTTTTTATTGGACAAGTTTTATTGGACAAGGCCGCCCGGTTCTCGGCAAGCGGTTGATCGTGAATGCTGGTATTTATCAGATGAAAATAAGAAGAATGTGGCTTTATCTACTACTTGCGGCGGTCGGAATTCTCATTATTCTACCCACGCTGATTTTGGTTACACATGTCGACAACTGGTCGCGTGACTTGACAACCAACACCGCCGAGACTTCGGTGGATGCTGCGGACGAAAACCTGCGTACGCTTGATGTACAGCAAAACCGTGACGCAACAATTGAGATCGTTCTCGCTGTAGTCGAGAAAATTCCCAACTGGGCGTTCATTGATCAGAGTGAGAACAAGCAGGGCCAGCATGTTTTACACGTAACACGCACCACCGGTGTGATGCGTTACGTCGATGATATTTACATCAGCATCGAAGAGAAAAACTTGGGCTGTAGAATTAATGTGCGAAGTCAATCGCGGGTTGGCAAAGGAGACTTGGGCCAGAACCCGCGAAACATTAAGCAGTTGATCAAGCAGCTTCGGCAGCAGAGCGAATTATTCGAAGTCGACGATTTGCCCGCCGGGCAGTAAGTCGGCCAAGGGGCACTCTTCACACTTGGGTGTCTTGCGGCAGTGATGATGGCCGACGCTGACCAACAACGCGTGGTACTCGTTATAGAGTTCAATCTCTTGTGGCAGTTCTGACACGAAATGATCTTGAATCTGATAGTAATCGGCTTCGGCCCAAATCCAACCATGCCGTTTCAAAACTCTGGCGGTATAGGTATCGACCACAAACACACGTTTGTTGGCCGCATATAATAAAATAGAGTCTGCCGTCTCAGGCCCAATGCCGTTGATTGCTAGCAGTTGTTCACGCAGCGTGGTGGTGTCGGTAGCAAACATTTGGTCGAGGTCACCATCGAATTCTTCGATCAAAAAAGTGATCAGGTTTTTCAGGCGTTTGGCTTTTAAGCGATAGTAACCAGCCGAGCGGATCGTCTCGGCCAGCTCTTCCAAGTGGCACGCATGCAGTGCTTGCGGATCAAGCAATCCTTGCTCTTTTAGATTGGTTATGGCCTTTTCGACATTCTTCCAAGCCGTGTTTTGTACTAGAATCGCCCCGACCATAATTTCCAGCGCGGTCTCGCCTGGCCACCATTGTTGAGGGCCATAGTGCGAATAGAGTCGGTCGTACACATCCATCATGGTTGTCATAATTTTTCCTTTGGTCGCTCATCGCGGGCAAACTTCGTCATCTACTTTACTTGATTATATGTCTGAAACGATTGAACAAGAACGAGGCGTACCGCCGCTTGGCTATTGGGAAGAATCTGCGCGGCCTTTGGTTAGTTTGATCTTTGTAATTCCGCTGCTGGCCATCTATGAAATAGGAGTCGTCCTGCTAGGGCCACAGGCATTACGCAATGGGGTCGATGTTTGGTTACGCACATTTCTCGAAGCTATTGGGTTCGGACAATACCTGTTATTGCCGGTCTTAACGATCTGTTTTCTGCTGGGCTGGCATCATATGAAACGCCAACGCTGGACTGTAACCCCGCGTGTGTTGCCGTTGATGCTATTGGAGTCGGCCATTCTTGGGTTGCTGCTGTTGGGGTTTGCCCATTGGTTGGCAGCCGTGATGGATTTAGAAGTGGCTGCCGGAACGGAACCAGCGTTGCCTAGCGAAATAGTGCGGCAAATGATTGCCTATGCAGGCGCAGGTATTTATGAAGAACTATTGTTTCGGCTGATTTTAATCCCTGTTCTGTGGCAAGTGCTGGCCATGTTTGGTGTACAAAAAGTGCCAGCGGCGATCGGGGCGGTGTTATTATCAAGCTTAATTTTTTCTGCCGTGCATTACGATTTTGTGACCGCAGCTGGCGATTCGTTTGAGTGGTATAGCTTTACGTTTCGATTCTTGGCCGGCGTTGTCTTTGCCTGTTTGTTCGCGTTTCGTGGGTTTGGAATTGCGGCAGTAACGCATGCGTTATTTAATATGTTTACTCTAATTGAATAATGGTATCCCACGTAATAGCGATGTTTTCAAACTCGCAATCAACAAGCTTGTCAAGTCAGATTGGCGAAAACTTTTGCAAAATAATATTTCTTTGTTAGAACAAAATTTCTCTCTTTGATCATTCGTCTGGTACGTTTATAATAGACACATGTCGCGGGCGTTTGTCTGACATGGTGCAGATAAACCTGGCGGCTTTTTTATGCTTTATAAGGTAAATTTTCCGTGATAACTGCTCGTCCTAAAGTTGCTGAGTTGGTCTTTCAACTCTATAGCCGGTCACTGCACCCTGAACTATTTGTGATTCATCAGTCTCGTACCATCAAACGGGGTGATTATGAATTGCAAATGGATATCACCAGTGCAGGTCACGTGATTACATGGCGCTACGATGCAGTCACGCTCAGCGAAGTTTGCACCAGTGCTCATCATCCGTTGCCGCAGCGCCGGCGGTTAATGAACTACCAGCTAAAAGGCAAACGCAGAGATCTGGTTGATTGCCGTGGCGGAATTGTATATCAGTCCGACTTCCAACTCGAAGAAATCAGCAGCGAATGGGCCAGCATCTGTAAATTTGAACTCGCCCAAAATGGACCGAAGCAAGGGCTCATCCATCAATTCGATTCCTCTGGCCGCATCAAAATGGGCGCCGTCAGCTACATGAACGCCGAAACCCGCAGCAAAAGCGTCATGATCCAAGCGTTTCATACGTTTCCTGAAGATAATGCGATGGTGAAGACGGAAACTGTGTTTAAGATGCCTGGGTAGGTGTATTTCTGTATCGGTTTCTCTCACAACCGAAACAACAAATTTCTTGCCCATACTTCATCACTGGTATTGCCTCCCCTAAAGCACTGGCTTTATGATCGTGTCTATCGAATTGCTTAAATCGTTCTTGGAAGTGAGAGAAGTCAATGATCTGGGTCTGTTTATTATTGTTAGCGCTGGTTTCCCTAGTGGCGCAATGCGGTTCTCTTTGGAGTGCGCTGTGGATCTTGCGTTTTAAGAGTATCCGTTGGCAAACGGTGGTTTCTACTAGCGTGGTAGTTTCGTTTTCTGGGGTTTCAGTTGGGGGCATTGCATTGGGGTTGCTCTACTTTGCTGTTATAGATGAATCACTGGCTAGTTTGCTAATAATTCTATTAAGCTTGTTGGCAATCGCTCTGACAGTCAAGTTACTCAAGTGGCAGCTAGAAACCAAAACACGCTGGGCCATTTGTGCGTTGGTGCTTGCCAATATTATTGCATTAATTCCAACATTCGTTCTGACTACCACCTTTAAAATGTTTGTGGCTGAGACATTTGTGGTTCCTACGAATGCCATGGCGCCAACGATCATGGGCAAGCATGCCAACATTCTATGTGTTGATGGAGCAACAGTTGAAGTAAGTGCCTCGCATGTGATTCAGCAAGGAAGGTATGTTGACTCAGAGATCAACGTAATTTGCCCTTGTGAAGAAACACCTTCCACGGCATTGGTGCCAGCTGACATCCTAGAAGGCGACCGTATCTTTGTTAATAAACTTGATCGTACGCCTGTTCGTTGGGGGTTATTTGTATTCAACGTGGAAAACAACATTAAATACATCAAACGCATGATCGGTTTGCCGGGTGAAACGGTGACCATCAAGCGTGGTGAAGTTTATATTGATGGAGCCCTCGCACAAAAACCGGTTGACTTACATGATCAACTTTGGTGGCCGGTTTCGGTGTTAAATCAGCGGCCCACGGCCTTGCAAGATTGCCGTAGTTGGGTTGCCGCTGAAGAAAACTCTGCCTGGAAACAAGAGCAGGGCGTTTGGCAAGTAAAAGCCACAGACACGGAAACACTTTCATTCTCAGGTGTGATCACAGATCGCTGGTGTTTTAATGAACGTCGAAGATCGCTTGGTGGACCAAAACCTTTCGACGTGGATGATCTATGCATCGATTTCACTGTCGATCAATTCACTGGCGAGGGAACATTCGCCTATCAAGCCGATTACCGAGGACACAAGCTCTGGTGGGAGTTTTCAGCCACAGGCGACATTGTCTTTCGTTGGAAGAAAATAATTGAGCCTGAATCTGGCGAAGACGATGAAGAAGAGACTTCTAAAACAGCGAAAGCGACTCCCTTTGCTGGATCGACCCTTTCCATTGTACTGCGAGATGGGCGAAGTTATGTCCTGCAAGACGGGGAACTAATTGCTGAGAGTACCGAGCTATTTGCAGGGAACAACCTTTCCATGCAAGACCAGTCCGATTCTGATTCATCCAATCCTGGGCAATCGGTGTTTTCTCTGACGGCGGAAAACGCGGAGATTTCGATTCGAGATATCTCAGTTCAGCGTGATGTTTACTATTTATCAATGACTCAGATGGAAGCTAATGGAGCTATAGGTTTCACGCATTCGAGTGACGGAGAGACCTGGAACCTTAGCGATGAACAATTTTTTTATCTTGGAGACAACAGCCGTTCCAGTTTAGATAGCCGGTTCCTAGATGTACAACGACCAACCAGTGCCATTGTTGGCAGACTACGCAACATCTACTGGCCGAGTGAACGCTGGCGGAGTTTTTAGCGGTAGTTGAATGAACGAATCACAAGACAACGACGAAACAATCAACCTTGGCGCTAAGACAACCCGATGCTTGAACGAGATCGGCATCTACACTCGATGCGATTTAGAACAAATCAGCCCGGTGAAAGCTTTTGTGAAGATGAAGCACGAGTGTGTTTCAATGAAACCAAGTTTGAATTTGTTGTATGCTTTGGTAGGGTATTTGGAAGATCGACATTGGGCCGAAGTAGCAAAGCAAGACAAGGACAGGCTCGTGCGAGAAGTGAATGTCGAAATGAAGTTGCAAGAAATTCTCAAGGCGAATGAGTAAGGGAACACCCCACATGACCGACGACCTATCAACGCTAATCAACAACCTAAACAGCCGCGATGTAGCAGTGCGTGGCAACGCGGCAGAGCAGTTATCACGGTTGGGCGAACTGGCCAAAGCGGCAATGGTTGGGCTTTGCCGTGCAGCAGCGGACAAAGACGAAACGGTACGCGAACATGCGGTGGCGGCGTTAGAAGGAGCGGGCGTGCCGGATGGGGAAGATGTGGCCGAGTTGATTTTACTACTGAAAAGTT
>NVWB01000200.1 GCA_002733575.1 Blastopirellula sp.
TTTGGAGCGTCGCTTCACTTGCCGAATTTTTTTTCGAGCGAGGCGGCGCAGGACTGTTCAGGCGTCAAGCTGACTCAGTAGATGGCCTGACATGTGGGCCGATATTTCGCACGAAAACATCGTAAGAATTCGCCTTTTTGTAGGTCAGGTTTTACCTGACGCGAACGCAAATCGGCGTTATTTCGCGAATAATCGTAGGTCAGGCACAGCCTGACCTACGATTATTCGCAACCTGTTTTCGAGAAATAATCGGTTTCGTGTTGCTAGTGGTTCAAAAGGCCGCGACGAGGCACCACCGGTTCTACCAAATGATTGCGTTAATGATGCCGAGCGTTTCGAGGTTGTGCTCGAAGTGTCGTTCGGATTCATCACCACCAGACACACGTTTGTTTTTTGTATAGCCTTGGCAAATCGAAGTTCTGTTTTACTGCCGCTTCGAACGAGAAATAACTAGGCACTCTGAAAACCAAAAATGAATAACCGAGCAAAAAGCAAGTTGCTCCAGGCGGCGCGTAAAAACCTCTACAGCCGAAAGCAACAGTGACGGCCGTCACATTTTTTTTCCGGGAAGACCGGATGAAATTTAACAAGAATCGATGTTTAGAAAGGGCGAAATGATTTGAGATAAAGCAATCTCAACCCGAAGCGTAAGCGAGGAGGAAGTGCAAAAAGATGAACCACCAAGGCACGAAGGCACAAAGAAGGAAGGATATTCAAGAGTTAGATAGTCCCTCGGGTGCCACTGGCTCCGCCAGTGTGTGCTGCAATTGGATCGGAGATCTTGTAAATTCTAACACAACTTGAACCATTGCGATTCAAAATAATAGCTATCAAGTGAAGTCAATTTGCAATTCCGCACTGGCAAAATGCCAGTGGCACACGAGAAAAAAGTGCGCGACGATTTTACGACAGCAAACGTAGCTGAAGTCGTTAGACTTCAGAGAACCCTCAATGCCGAAAAACCGAATTCTTACGAATCCGGCTACCGGTTTTAATTTGAGATCAATCAACATCGAAGCATGAATATAGCTTCTGACAAGTTGCCTGCTCGCCAGCCGACTTTTGAAGTTGTGAGATGAATTGCCTTCAACCATAACCGAGTTCGGATAGATCGTCTTCGGTTAGGCCATGGTGGTGACCGAGTTCGTGGAGGATGGTGATGCGGATTTGTCGTTTTAATTCTTCGTCTGAAAGTTCGCCAGCAAGGTGGATTGCGTGTTGCACGATGCCTTCGCGGAAAATTTGAATTGCGTCAGAAAGTACGCCAGAATGCTCGATTGATCGGTGAGTTAAGGGGATGCCTGTGTAAAGACCGCAAAGGTGAGTGCGGTGTTTAATTCCGAGTTGGCGCATGACTCCTTGGGAAGGGAAGTCTTCAACATACATGGGAACTTGTTCAAGCAGTTGATGAATGGCTTCGGGAAATTGTTCGAGCACACAATCTAGTAACAGATCAAATCGATCTCGCAATTCTTGATTCACGAAGCCAGCAGTTCCTGAGCGGATTCAACTGTCTCGGCATATCCAAAGGGTGATTTCCAATGGGGATCGTTACTAATCAACTTGCAGACTTTAAGCATGCCAATTAGTTGTGCTGAGAGATTGTAGAAAACGATTCGCCCTTGATGTTCGTCTACTACTCTACGAAGCCCTAGGAAGGCCAGAATACCGATACTGCCCATGAAAGAGACTCGGGCCATATTGATTGCGATTTTATCGATTCCGGCTTCTTTTTGGGCGGCAATCATCGCATCGCGGATATCATAGCATTGCTGAGAGTCTTTCATCTCATCAACTTCCATGGTAATCAGCAGAGCATCATTTTCCGTTTTGGTAGAGATAAACTGAGTCATTGATAGTTCCGACTGGAGTATGAAGAGGATTTCCTTACAAGATCATATTCGATTTTTCAGACAATGAAAGAGTTTTAGGCTTAATTTATAAAAAAGTCTAAGATAATGATAGCAGAAACGAAATGTGGTTGAAATAACTCTGGTTTTTGTTTGGAATAATTATTTCAATACGGGATTGGGACTCTTTTCAGACCAAAGACTTGCATTCAACACGAAGCCTGAGAGAATAGACCGCATGTTAATGCCTCAATTTACGATATTTCGCTTGATGATCTTTATTGCTGTATGCGCTGTGATCTCTTGGATCGCGATGTCTGCCGTGCGTGGAGAAGTGTGGAGCATAGCGATTATGCTTACCTTATTCTCTTTTGCAATTTGGGCCGTATTGCAGTTTATTTTAGTGACTGCTGGATACATCATTACCTTGATTGCCTCTAAGGTAACTCCGGAACAGGCTGTTTCTCCGTTTGCCACCGATCGACCGGCACCTCAGATTTTACCTCCTAGCAATATCGATAAGGAATAGTATGAACGTCAGACTCGGCAGTTTCCTCTTGGCCAAGTATTTCTTGCTAGGAATTTTATTCATCGGCGTTATTGTACCTTGCTTACAAGCCGAAACTGGGGAAGTTCTTCACCTACCTTTAAAGCGACAACCTGGCGCAAAGAAATTACCTCCGAGTGGATTGAAATTGCAAGTCGATACTCGCTGGGTCGATGCAACTGGATACCGGCCCGTAAAAATAACGATTGAAACAAAAAATAATAAACCAACTGCTGGTGATCGGATTCTCTACGTTCAAATTCAGCCTGAAGATTGGTCTAGTAACAAGATCACGGTTGGTAAGTATATTGAGCTTCCGCAAGGATCAGCTTCTGTATCATCGACTCTATTGATACCTCAATCTAATACCTGGTATTCATACGAAGTTACCACTTACGAAGACGGAAGGGAAATAAAGGAACTCTCGATACCTGAATTCGATATCCCCTCTCAGATTCACAATAACTGGGCTGATACTTACCCTGCCATTCTCTATTTAGATAGTGATTTACCAAGTCGCGATAGCCGGCTTGTTTGGGCCAATCGCGTTCGTAAAAAAATGAAGGAAGAAGGGTTAGAGAGTCCCCTGGTTGATCTTCGAGTTTTATGCACAGCGACCAATGAAAATGATAGTAATAATGTGATTGAGTTGATGCGTAATTCGACGAACCCAATTGACTTGCTTGATCGAACCGCTCTGCTAGGTCATTTTGATATGCTCAATCCTAGTGACTTGCCAGAGTTGTGGCTGGCGCTAACTTCGATTGATCTTATATTCATCTCCAAGTCTGACCTAGAAAAAACATCTGTCGAAAAAAAGGAAGTGCTTTTTAAATGGTTAAATGCAGGTGGAAATCTGTGTGTCACTGAGATGGGAAAGAGTCAAGGGGAGTATGGAAAGCTAGTTGAATTATTGAACCTCAATATCAAGAAATCAAAGTCTAACGCCGGATGGATTTTGCCAAGAAAATATATCGAACCCGAAGAGGATTCAGAATCAGATGAGGAAAATCTTAATGTATTTCAGGAGGCTTATTCTGAACAAGGATATAATGGTGATTACCAGAAACAGACTTTAATGATTGATGATCAGGGGAAAGTGGTCATTAATTTTAATCCCAAGAAACCTCGCAATAAAAAAATAGCCTCTGGCGACTTTGATTATCAAATGCGGAAATGCGATTTTGGTTTACTCGTTGGTTTTACAGGGAGCCCTTTTCCTGGAGAGCTGGCTCAATGGGACCAATTGTTTCGCAATATCGATTCGAGTCGCTGGCAGTGGTCTCAACGTCATGGGATGGCTCAAGACTATAGAATTGATGATTTCTGGCATTTTATGATTCCAGGAATTGGCATGGCACCGATCAGATCGTTTCAGATATTCATCACTTTATTTGTCATCTTAATTGGCCCAGTCAATTACTTTTTTCTGAAACGAGTCGGTCGCTTAAATTGGTTGATCGTGACTGTGCCGGCAGGCGCTTTTATCGTTACTTCGTTATTAATGATCTACGCACTGTTTTCTGATGGATTCTCTACTCGGACGCGAGAGCGGACGCTGACCTTGTTAGATCAACAAACGGGAACGAGTACGACATGGTCTCACCAGACTCATTATGCCGGACTTGCTCCTTCCAGTGGATTTCAGTTTCCTGCGGATGCGGCCGTTTATGAATTTCGCACCTATCACTCGCTTGACAGAAATTCAAGCAAGGAATTGGAATGGAACGAGCACCAGAATCGCACGAAGGGATTTTTTCAATCTCGCATGACACATCAGAACTTGGCCATCCGCCCTGCGATGACTGATCTTCATTTGAAATTTACAATGAATCATGATGCTGCACTATCGGTCGAAAATAATCTAGGTTGCAAAGTGTTGTTGGCGGTTGCTTATGATCATGAATCTAACCCATTCGTCATTCGTGACTTAGAGATAGATGAAAAAGTTCGATCATTAAGTTTGATGAAAGACGAAGATAAGAATGAGTTAAAACAATTATTTACCGAGTCGGAGTTAGCTCTTTTAGAAGGGGTGGATGCCGATTACTTTGACCAGAGAAGAAGTCGTGCCATCGTTTACGAGAGCCGCTTAGAGGTTGAGATGGAGCGAGTGAAGAGCGAGTTTTTTAAACAAAAAAAACCTCATACCTATCTGGCGATTGTGGAGAGTTTTCCTGAAGCACCCCATGGTGTGAAAACTTCCACGCCTGAAAAAAGTGTTCAAGTCATTCGAGGGAGTTGGTAATTCTGCATTCATGATCAAAACACGTAAACCTATGATCGAACTTCGACGATTGCATCGTTTTTTTGGCAAAACCAAAGCGGTCAATGATATCTCGTTTGAAGTCTATGCGGGCCAAGCTTTTGGCTACATAGGGCCCAACGGTGCTGGTAAAACAACCAGTATGCGAATCTTGGCGACGCTCGATTTGCCTTCGGCGGGTGATGCCTTGCTGGATGGGTTTTCGGTGATCAACGACCCTGACCGTGTGCGTAAACGCTTGGGCTTTATGCCCGATTATTTCGGCACCTATTCGAATGTGAATTGCTGGGAATACTTGGACTTCTATGCCAGGGCTTATGGACTGCGAGGGAATGAACGTCGCAAAGCCTTGAATTACACCATGGATTTCACGGGTGTCGATGTGATGAAGAACAAACCAATCGCTGGCCTCTCAAAAGGGATGAAGCAGCGATTGTGTCTTGGTCGAGCAATGATTCATGATCCGGCGGTATTGATTTTGGATGAACCAGCCGCTGGACTAGACCCTAGAGCACGGATTGAATTGCGGGAAATGATCCGTCGTTTAGCGGCGGATGGTAAGACCTTTCTCATTAGTTCGCATATTCTGACTGAACTTGCCGAGATGTGCGATGTGGTGGGGATCATTGAGCAGGGTGAGTTACTTGCATCTGGCACAGTAGCTGAAATCCAAAAATCTCAAGTTGATCATAGCCAGATTCGTGTACGAGTTCTTTGTAATACCGATAAACTAATGCAATGGTTGAATGAAAATGAGAAGCCTGAGACATTAATCGCTGATGGCGAATTGCTGACCTTCTCGCACGATGGAGATCGTCATTCGGAAGCGGCACTGTTGAAGAAGATGGTCGAAGCCAAGTTTGAAATTGCAGAGTTTGCTGCACAACATACATCGCTGGAAGATGTGTTCCTGAATGTGACAAAGGGCAGGGTGCAATGAGCGCGATTGATTCCGTTGAAGAAATTAATGTCTCGGCAACCGAACCTGAAGCCTCTTCGTCTTCTGATTTTTGGAAGAAAACGGATGTCTTCTTAGAAAATTGCAGTGAGTACTTGAACCCGATCCTGGTGAAAGAAACTCGTCAGGCACTCAAGAGCAAGCAGTTTGTGATTACCTTTTCGTTGGTGTTGATTGCCGCCTGGGGTTGGTCAATGCTGGGGATTGCTATGTATTCACCAGGAATTGCCTATTCGCCTGCTGGGGCAAGCTTACTGCATATCTACCTTGATATCTTGCTCTTTCCGCTTGTTCTCATTATCCCTTTTTCCGCCTTTCGTTCGCTGGCATCTGAACAGGAAGATGGGACGTATGAATTGCTTTCGATTTCGACCTTAAAGCCTGAGCAGATCATCCGTGGAAAATTGGGAAGTGCTATTTTGCAGTCAATGGTCTATTTTTCTGCATTGGCCCCTTGCATTGGCTTTACTTATCTACTTCGTGGAATTGATATTATTACCATCAGTATTTTGTTACTGATAGTATTTCTTCTAACTTGTATTCTTTCAGTAACCGGATTACTACTTGCAACTGTAACAAGATCAAAGCAATGGCAATCGGTTTTATCTGTGGTTGTCGTGCTATTATTTGCATTCTGCTATTTCTTTACGGTTTGGATGTCATTATTTATGAATACCATAGATACTAGCTGGCAGGCCTACGACCAAGAAGAATTCTGGTTTATTCTGGCAGCTATCATCTCAGCCTATGTTAGTTATTTTTTACTGATATTTTACGCAGCCACTGCACAGATTACTTTTGCTTCAGAGAACCGATCTTCGAAACTTCGCGCGGTGATGTTAGTGCAACATTTCTTAATTCTAGGCTGGATGTTTTACATCTGGGTTTACTCGAACTTTGATGCACCAGCCTTAATGTTTGCGGCTGGAATGTTGACCGTGCATTGGGCAATCATGGGTGCCTTGATGAACGGAGAGCAGTCGACTCTCTCACCGAGAGTTCGCCGGTCGATTCCTGACACCTTAGTCGGTAGGATCTCTTTGAACTGGTTTTTACCTGGCCCCGCACGTGGTTATTTCTATGCCATTAGCGGAATTATTGGAGGAGGGCTGTCTGTTGTTCTCATACAACTATGTGCCGAATTAGCCGGACTAGATCACTGGTATGGTATTGAACAAATGTTTTGGTTTACTTTTACCATGAGTGCGTACGCCATAATTTATTTGGGAATGGGCCGATTGATTATGATGGCGTTACGGAAATACTTTTTCGCAGACGTCTTTCTCTCGTTTTTAATTCATATACTGCTTATCATGATAGGCAGCTTTGCTCCGCTGATACTCCATTTGTCGATACCTTCAATCAGCAATTACGATTATAGTTTGATTGAGATGCCTAACCCGTTTTGGAGTATTACTGAATTCTTTGGCCGTGGTTCTTTGTCTTATAATTATCAGTTCATCGTGCTTCAATTCTTTTTGATCACAGGCACAGCTTTTATGTTGCTGTTGCAAATCGTTGTCTCGGCAAAGGATCTGGTACCAGAAAAAGTGGCTGTACCGTCTCGTGTGTTGGAAGAAGATGCTTTGTTGATGCCTGTGGAAGAGCCTGTTTCCGATGACCCTTGGGACCAAGAGTAGCTTGAATACATGAAGCAGAGAGGATTCGTCTCTCCCAATCGGTAAGGGTTCTTCCGGTTAGAACGATTATCCTTAGTTAATAATTTGAAGAGTCCACATAAATTTTTCTAGACACCCCCTGTTGTTGGCAGTGACCTATGATTTGTATAAGTCATGTTCACAATTGAAATCGGGTGGATGGAGAGATGCGGTGCTAAATAACCAAGTGGGAACGAATTCCCAGAGTGAAACGAGCCGATTGCTAGGTCAATCGGTGGCGGTATTTTTAGAGTATGGCCTGGTACTAGCATTGATTTTTGGTTCCGCATTTTTAGGCGCCGATATTCTATCTCAAGTAGCCCAATATACGAGTTCTGATGTTATTTTAAACAACAATGTCGAATTCCAATCAATCGAGAGCATTAACTCAGAAACTTTAAGCGCAATGCGTAACAGTTGCATTGCATTTGCGGTATTACTTTTAGTTGGATTTGGTATCTGGACGCAATTAAATCAAAAGCGAACCCGATCGATATCTCTGCAAAATATCGTTGAGTTGGAAAAGCAACACTATACGAAACAGAAATCGTCTGAATTATTCAATAAACGACAATTGATCTATGATCACCTCTCTTCAGATACCGGGGCAATCTCCGAAGGTCGAATCGAAGTAAAGCACCTGATGTCTGAGCGAGTGATCAAGGTATCGACCCGAAAAAAAGTGACCGATATCCAAACAATCATGCGAGACAAACACGTCAGGCATGTTCTAGTTGTGGATGAAGTTGGCAAGCTGGCCGGAGTGATTAGCAATCGAGTGTTTCGTAATGTAGAAAATCTGGTTGCCAAAAATGTAATGAGTTATCCTGTTCTGTCGGTAGAGACAACCAGTCTGTTAAGCCCTGCGATTACACAAATGATCAACAGAAAAGTCTCTTGTTTGGCGGTTGTTGATGAGGGTGAAATCAAAGGCATTCTGACTTCAACAGATATTATGATGGCATTACAAAGTACCATGCGTTTGCTTCAAACCGGGAAAGCCTCGCCAAACACAAACCAGGAAAACACTGACGACTCAACGCTGGAGTCAAGCTCATGCTAAAAACACGAAAACCCTTAGCAAACTGCTATTCACTTGCATTCTTGCTACTCAGTATGACATTTGTCAGTTGCAGCAATTCAAACAGCACGATGCTAACAGAAGCAGCGCAGGCAGTTCCCGTTATAAAAGACATCTCTGAGCAACTTGAACAACTGGTGGAACAGACCCTACCAGTATCAACGGAAAGCATCAAGACTTCAGAGCAACTGAATCCAACTGACAACTTACAAACTAGCAAGAGAACCAATCCATTTAGTGCTCCAATCACGGTTTATCAACAACAGTTAAAACCGAGGATTCAAAAACAACAAATGGAGCTTGTTGGAATTGCTGGCACACACAAAAAACGTATTGCGATTGTACGTGTCAACAAAGAAATCGTTTACATGAAAGAGAACGAAGTTCACCATGGCGTGAATGTTGTGTCAGTGAACACTTCTTCTGTCGTTCTACGTAAAGGCAAAAGAGAGTGGACTCTGAAGTTGTTTGAGTAATCTCAAGGACAATAATTCAGAGCCCCATTGCCCATTATCTACTAAGTACAGAATTCAGCCAACTTCTACTTGCAGGCTGGGTTGACGACCGATCTGTCGTTAAGATCCGATCTTTACTTTCGGCCTCTAATATCAATCTACTGGCAGCAGGCAATGGCTGCTGAATGCTTTTCGCTGGTGGTTTAGTAGCCGTCACAGGCCGAGGTGCTAACGCCTCTGGCTGCCGCGTTGGCTCTAGCTGTGGTGTTGATTTTAAAACGGGTGGCAATCGACGAATATCCGATACTTTATTTTGTGGTGGAATAGGTTGCTCTGTTTTTAGTGGCGGACTTGACTCGGGAAGGACAGGGGTGATTGGCCCCAGTTGTGGAGTAATAAATGCTGGTGCAACTTCTTCGTAGCCATGGTTGTTGTAAGGGTAGCCGCCTGATTCTAGTGGTCGAGGATCTGATCCCCATTGTGTTTCTCGGACGCCAGGTGCCGGAGGCGACATTTTTGGCCAAGGGAATTCGGAAGCGTAAGGCACCTGATCTAGTTTTTTCATGCCATCGATATAGACATCGTCTTGGCGACAATTATTGTCGTTTGTCGTTCCAATAATTTCTGTCTTGATGAAGACAACCAGCTCGCTCTCACGTACATCAGTTCTTCGATAGCGAAATGCTCTTCCAATATATTTAATGTCTTTAAGATACGGAATTCCATCTTCAGTCTGAATATCGACGCGTTGCCGCAGCCCACCGATGACTAACACTTGCCCATCTGAGACACGTACCACGGTGCTGGTTTCTCGTCGATTGATGATCGGTTGAGGATTGACTCCATCGGTATACCCAGTGAGTGTCGAGAAACTGGGTGTTACATCCAATAGAATAGTTCCATCAATTGCGATGCGAGGTTTAACTCTTAAACTGACGCCAGCATCTCGAAATGCGGTGGTCCCGATATCGCCGCCAGCAGAAGTCTGAGTCAGTTGTTGAAAAGGTATCTCAGTGGTAATCTGGATGCTGGCTTCTTCTCGATCAACCACAACAACATTAGGGTCTGCCAACAGTCGTGAGTCATCTGTTTCGCGTAAGAAGTCAATGACCGCAGTCAAATCAAAATTGCTGTTCAACGTTTTGAACGTCATCAGCCCACTGGGGGCCGCAGTTGCTGCACCAGATAATTTGGAGGCCATGCTCCATACATCTAGTGGATTTCCGTCTGCATCGAGTTGATTGCCTTTGAGGGCATGGCTCCAATTAACGCCCATTCGCTCTGCGTCGTCGATATTAATATCGTAGATCAAAGCGGTGATGCGAACTTGAGCTCTAGGCGTGTCTAATTCGGTTAGCATTTTATGAATTAAGTTCAGATTCGATTTTTTATCAATCACGACGATTTGATTTTCTTCAGCAACTATAGAAGCTCGGCCTTCGGCAGAAACCAAAGTCTGAATTGCTTCATTCAGGCTTGAAGCATCGATGTACTCGGGTCGATAATTCATGATGTCGATTGGATCGACTATGGGTGCTTCAACGGGAGCCGAGATCCGACTGGCATTGGCTTCCAAATCTTTGATAATCCGTTGAATCAACTCAAGTTGAGGTGGGTAGTCAACAACCACGATTGAGTTAGCGGAAGCGATTGCGGTAATACTTCCCTTAGGAGACCGGAAAGCTTGAACGGCTTGAATCACCTCATCCATCTTGGCATGTTGTAGAGAAATTGTAGTTGATTGGAATAATGGGTTCGTTCCCCCAAGTTCACTTAAAGGCACAATGACTAAGCTCTCGCCTACAGGTCGATAACTGTACCCATTTGCTAATAAAATGGAATCTAGAATTTCATTCAATGGTGCATTTTTAAAGTTGCCATTTACGGTTCCAGAGAGATTGCCCCCCAGTACGATATTGACATCCCAAATGTTACTGATGGTGTAGAGAGCTTCATTTAGTGGCAAATCTCTCAAGGTGAGATTGTTACGCTGTGCCAGTTTTGAACGGTTATCTCTGGTGCGGTTTTGAGCAAGACAATTCTGAGAACAGGCAACCAGCAGTACTGCAAGGGTTAGAGAGAAGATAACCATCCGTAATAGGATGGCTGATTTCTTCATCGCATAGATTGGACTAAAGAGAAGTGATTTTTCTTCCCCTGTATTAGCGTCGGCTAATTGTGTGTCCAGTGTAGACATCCGTGCTTTAATCCAATCCTTGGAGTTCAAACTTTTGCTTGTTGGTTCAACAAGCCTCAATCCGTTGATCTAGTAATTGTTTTGTCTCTATCCGTTCTAAAACAATTACTCTTCGTAACCTTTGGTTCTATATAATTAAGCGTCTTTTAATTCTTCTTCGTAGTATTTTAATCCAAGCAATCGCATCTTGATTTCAAGCTGTAGGTTTTCACCTGTTGCATCATTGGATTTTAATTTTACATCGTAATCATCGATATATGAGTTGATTTGATCAAACCGCTTTAAAAACTCATGTAGTTCGTAATAGGAACCATCGACTCTTAATCGAAGTTCTCTGCTCTCCAAGCGAAATGGAGAATCTTTCTTTTCAGACTTATTGACCAGAAGATGGTTGTTATCCAACTTTCTGATAATCACATCGCCTAAATCAATATTTCGTAAAGTACAATCGGTTTCTCGAACTGCCTTGACTAATTCTCTTCGTATTTCATTGGCTCGCCCTTCATCAACATTATTTTTGAGATAGGGCTCAATCGTTATTTCAATCTGCTTTTTGTTTTCAACCAGGCTTGCATAACCATCGGTTTCGGCTTCTGCAAGTAAGAGTTTATGTTGCAACTCTTGCACTTGGGTATCCAACTGTAAGTAGTCATCGACTGCTGGCCAGAGAGCCAAGAGTGCTATAGCGAAAGTTAGGGTTATAATGAGCAACGGACGTGAAGGATGGTCGACAATCGCTTCAAGTGGGGTTTTAAATGGTATCATCGTTAAACTTTACCTCCATTGAGTCGTAATGCAGCAGGCATCGCATGGTAAACTTGGTTGAAGTACCGTTGGGTCCAGTGTTTGGCAGGGTCGATTCTACTTCGGCATGTGTTATGTGGTCTAAAGATTCTAGTAATTCTAGAAACTGATAAACCTCATCTTCCGTATAACCGTAACCTTTTATCACCAGATCTTCTTTGTTGGATATCGCAAGATCATTGATCCAGACATTCTCTGGGGCTACTTGCGTGATCGCATCGAACAGATTCGTTTTTTCTAAAACAACAAATGTTTGATTAAATTCATGATGGACGTCTCGAATGTTTGCTTCACGAAGAAATTCTTTATGGGCCATCTGTGTTTCTAAAATCGGGACTCTCAATTCAGATAACTGATTGTTCAGGTGCTCTATCTCAGACTCTCTTTGATAAGCGGCCCCCCATAAAAAGAGAGTAATCAACACCGATGCCGCAAGTGGCCAAATAGCTCGAATCGTGCGGTGCAGTAACGGCGTAGTATGATTTGATCGAATTCGTTCAATCAGATTAGGGCCCTTGGGCAATTCTGGATATCGAATACTGAGCATCGTCCCAATGGCAGGTAAATACTGTGGATCTATTTTTCCCAATTGAAGTTCTGACTCAAAAACCGGTGCTTGGCTTTCATCTAATACATGGACTGGCAAGTCAACTAAACTAGCAAAATGCTCTTGAATGGAGTCGACAGAATCCGGATTACCTGTCAGGTAAATCCCACCGATCTTGCCACAATCAACCCGAGCGTATCGTTCACAATACCGATGTAATCGGGCAATATGTTTTGATAAGGCTTCGGGGATTTCGTGTAAGTGTTTAATACCGGCTGGTTGGTAATTTAGTAGTAGTTGGCCTTGATAGGAGATTCCGAGTTCGCATCCATCGGCCTCTAAGCATACAAGCAAGATGGGTGCATCATGATCGATATTGGCTGAACCTAGTAGGCGACAGAGTGAAATCATTGTTGGTTCAATGAGATCGATTTTTATCAAAAGCTTCTTGGTTATCTCGACAAGTGTATCGATCGTATTTTGATTTACCACGGTCAACATGGCATGCTGATGTCGTGGGTCAATCTGTCGAACACTGCCTCCCAATGCTTTGGTGCCTGTTCCAAGAGTGTGATAGAGGGCGGAACGATTTTCTAATTGGCGCAGTTCTCGTTGGACCTCGTCATTTGATCCGGCGGCTACTCGGGTGACACAATACTCACCTGACAAGCTGATAGAGACACGATCATAACGAAGATGGAATTCCTTAATAATCTCTTTAAATGCGACAGTTAATTCAGCTTTCCCTGTTTCTGAATAAATAGAATCCGTCTCTTTTCGCCAAGTCGTTTCGACACACTCAACGGCAGGTCGGCTAGGGTCAGATAAGTCGGTACTGACACCTCGCAACTCGGTATGTCCGATTTGAATTACGAGGCTGTTTTTATGTTTCCGATTGATATTCATAATACTGAGGAGGGTTTATCCGTTGGTGTTTATCGTAACTTCTAAACGTCTGACGACCGACTCTGAACTTCCTTCTGCCGAGAGCACAATCGTATCGCCTGTTCCATCTGCCGCACTTACCGAGTAGGTGTCTCCACTTCCGGCCGGGAGTTCCACGTTCGAAAGCGTGCCTCGCCAGGTTGGATCAGAATTCAGTTCTGTTATGCCATGGTGAATTCCGGCACCAGCGAGATAGAGGGCTTTCTCGTAGGCGTTGGTATTACGGTAACTCGCTTGGCGACTGGTTAAACTTTCGGTGATCCCTACCAGCACAAGAGAGGTTAACACCATCACAAACAGGCATAAAAGTAGCGCTAATCCTTTGCGGGATTGTTGGTTGGATGGTCGGTGTCTGTTAGGCGTGGAGCTCATGGGTGGGTTGTGTTATCTATTTAATTAAAAGGCTCTTATCCAAGCATAGCTTTCTAATTGCTGTCGAGCCGGACTTCGTTTGGGGGAATCATAGCCGATATGGCACCGAATTAACTGAATCTTAGTTATATCCGAGGTTTCGGTAGTTCCATCTGCTTCATAACCGGTAAATGTCAGGGCTGCGATTCCATTACCTAGTATGGTACTTGCCGTTTCTTCCCCGTAATAAACATCCGAGCCATCGGCGTTCCAGACATATTTGGTTCCATCGGACATGAGAAGTTCCAAGGTGCCTGTGTCATCGGATGAACCGCTGATTGCGACCACCGAGTTGCATTGGCGGATTTGCCGAATCAAATGGCGCATGACTCCATGTGCGGAATCGTGATTGATTTGCGAAACTTGATAATCTTGCCATAGATCGATATTGGTTCGTAAAACTACCGTGACCGAAGTGACAATGGTTGCCAACATTGCGGTTGCAATCAACACTTCAAGCAAACTGAATCCAGCTTGCCGCGAAGAATTCGCTGCGGATTTAACTCGATTGCGCTTCATCGGCATACACTACCATGTTTGAAACTTTAGTGGCAAAAATAACCTGTCTTTCGTCATTATCGATAATCGAATCACTGTCTGTGTCTTCCCAAACCGTGACAGAGACCACCATCAATTCGTCGACAATGCCTCCATCTGCGACTTGCATCGAGCGACTGGCCGAATATCGTAGTGTAGAAAGTGAAATAGACGAAAAGCTTCCAGAGTCTGTGCCCTCGGTAAAGTTTGCAGCAGCAATCGATAATTGCTCTTCTAACTTACCGACGGCTAATAGGTTCATCGAATTCCAAGTCTCTAATTCTCTCCCCGTGGCGATTGCTACACTCATAAAGTTCATCGCAGGAATGAGACATATCGCTAGCAAGAACGTAGCAATGGTTAATTCAAATAAGGTGTACCCTTTTCGAGTTGTCGACTGCGATATTTTCACCGTTCCACACTTATCTACTGTTGAGTGATGGTAGCATTTCCACTCACGGGAATGATATTAATTTGCCATGACTTGTCAGGCCCATCATAGTCAATGGTTGGTGCCACCGTGGCTTGGCCTTCAAAGTCAAATGTTGGTGATCCTCCCGTGACCGTTACGTCAACGTCAGCAGAGATCATTCGGGTTGAATCGATGACCTGAACACTTAAGTCGGTCGCTATTTGTTCAATTTGGTAGCTAACAATTTTTGAATCAACGGTCGTGAAAGTGATCCGATGGTCATCACCGGTCGCAATCGCGCGACGCCGGGCCATTTTTAAATCAAATAATAATTGGTGGGCATTGGCGTCCGACGATAAATTGGCCAATACATCCGTACTCAAGTGGGCTGATCCGACGGCTGCAATCATTCCTAGAATCACTACGACTGAGAGCAATTCTAAAAGGCTAAATCCCGATTGATATTTGCGTTGAACCATGTTTCTTCCGCTTGAACAAAAAAAGCCACGAGAGGAGAACCCAACGTGGCTTGAATGTTTTGGAATCTGACGAATCCTTGCACCGAAACAGTTGTCGCCCGTTAGAGGGCACTGATTCGGTGAGTTGTTCCGTCTAATGTGTAAGTCAGCGTGCCGTCCGTCGGTACAGCCGGTACGCCATCTGGTAGGTAATCGGCTCCAAGGTCAGTCAAGGCCGTTGGCCAACTTCCTTCGTTGACGTAATAGCGTTCAACTGAAGCATTGAGTGTGGCTATGTTGTGAGCATTGACTTTTTCTTTTGCCAAGGCACTCGAGCTACTCACACGAGGAACAACGACTGCTGCAATGATTCCAAGAATAATGACCACAGCCAATAACTCTAGGAGGGAAAACCCTTTTCGTACAGCAGATGTTCTTTTAACTATCATATTTCTTTCTCACAGTGTAAATCAAAGATCGTATTGAATAGTGTGACTTTCGATCCATGTAAATTTATAGGTTTGAATTAGTGACGGGGCCAATTAAAAACAACTATTCCCAAAAAAAAGATCGGGAATAAATCTTGAATTCAATGCCCCTCCTACTGATCTACTAGATCAAGCATGCCAAACATCGGGGTGTAAATGGCGAGTAATATCCCGCCAATCATAAATGCCATCATAAGCGTTAATACTGGTTCCAAAGTGCTCACTACGGCGTCGGTTTTTCTTTCGATATCTTTTTTCAGATGTTCTCGAACTTGTTCACTTGCTCTGGCAAGTGTTCCTGTTTGTTCGCCAATAATAACGAGCTGACTCACCACCGGCGAAAATAAATCCTGGTGTTTATTCATCTCGTTGCTTAATCGTTCGCCACGTAAAATTGCTTGCGAAATCGACTCGACTGCTTTATTCACCGCTTTATTGCTGACTGATCCGCTGCAATAAGCCAGTGCATCTGCCAATTTATAACCACTTTGCAGCATGGTGCCTAAGGTATCCATAAACTGAAGCATGGCATAATCTCGCAGCCATGGTCCCAGCAGAGGAACGCGTAATAACTTCTCATCTAATACAGCCCCTAAATGTTCATCTTTCCGAATGCGACGAACCATATACACAGCAAACATCAGCAGCAGGGCAATCAGCCAGCCGTAATTGGTAAGTACATTTCCCGTATCAATTAAAAACTGAGTGGCAAATGGAAGTTTCATATTTGATTTTTTATAGGTCTCTTCAAACACAGGAACGATGAACAGAATCATAAAGATACTGACACTCACCCCGGCAAAAGTTACCACGGCCGGGTAACTCAAACGTTTGATGATTTTTCGGCGTAGCTGATTGGAATCTTCCAAGCTAAGCGAAATTCTACGCAATACCGTGGCAACGGCACCTGACTTTTCACCAATCCGAATTTGATGAACCATTAATTCAGAAAACACGTCAGGGTGCTCAGCCAATGCTACTGAAAAACTTGCACCCCGTTCGATAGCGTGCAGCAGATCGAGTAGCATCGTCTTCTGTCGCCACAGCGAGGCTTCGCCTGAGATCGCCAGAAGGGCCTTGGGTAAGGTCACGCCATTTTCGAGAAGCGTTGCTAGATGAGAAAATATGTCAGTCAGAACCTTGGTCTTGACGGTCTTTTTCTTGGTACCTAAGAAACTGAACTTCACCGAATGCAAACTCAACAACATCTCTTTTAAAGAGGTTGCTTCTGCCTGGCCAGTTTTTGTCAAATAGTTTGTAGACATGTTCGCACCTTTAGCTCATCGTTTTGAAATACGCTTCTTCGATGCTCGTATTTCCGCTGAAGACTTGTTCAAGACCTGCTTGCGATAGTTCAACCATTCCCTCTTCACAGGCAATCACCTGAAGTTGCGAAGTCGGAGTTCCTTGGTTGATTGATTCTGCCAAACGAGGTGTATTCGTCATGATTTCAAAAACAGGGATTCGTCCGGCATAGCCAGAACCGAGGCATTTATTACAGCCACGCCCCTGGTAAAAGACTTGGTTATTTGGGATCTCATGTCCTTTTGCCAGCATCTTGAGCATGGAAAGATTGGGCTGAACGGGTTGTTTGCAATTGTCGCAAATCTTTCGTAATAAGCGTTGTGCAACACTACCGAGCAAGGCCCCGCCGATTTTGAAATTATCAATGCCCAGGTCATTCAATCGAGCCACGGCACCCACGGCATCATTGGTATGTAGGGTGGAAATCAGCAAATGGCCAGTCAAAGCCGCTTGGACTGCTGTGCCTGCGGTTTCGTGATCTCGAATTTCACCCAGCATGATGACATCAGGGTCTTGCCGCATGATGTATTTAAGTGCATTGGCGAAACCGAGACCGAATTCGTTGTCTGAGTGGACTTGGTTGACACCTGTCAAGCGATATTCGACGGGGTCTTCCACCGTGACGATATTTCGATAGTCTTCGTTGAGTTCCGAGATCATCGCATAAAGCGTCGTCGATTTACCTGAACCAGTTGGGCCGGTAACCACAATCATTCCATGTGGCTTATCGATCAGGTCTTGAAGACGTGATCGATCACGCTCGTGAAAACCAAGTTGATCTAAGCTGAAGATATTATTTCCTTCATCGATCAACCGCATCACTACTTTTTCACCATCGACGGTTGGAATCGTGCTAACACGAAAGTTGACTTTTTTCGTTCCTTCTTCCATGCTGATGTGGCCATCTTGTGGACGACGATTTTCGGTGGTATCCATATCGCCCATCACTTTGATACGCGAAATTACCGCTTCTTCAATATGACCAGGAATGGTGACCACTTGTTGCAGTTGACCATCAATCCGGTACCGAACTCGCATTTCAGGGGTATGAGGTTCTAGATGAATATCACTTGCACCACTATCAATGGCACCGAGAAGAATGGATTTGACCAAACGAATCACAGGTGCCGCTTCTTCTTCATTCGCAGCAGCGATTTCTTCGTGATTGCCCTGGTCTTTAAGCTCTTCAAGCTCAAGCAATTTCATATCGACAATGGTTTGCCGGGCGACAATTTTATCGTCATAACCATGGTCGAGAGTTTCAAATATCTCTGATTCAATCGTCACCAGGGGATCAACAGGGTAGCCGGTGATGAGCTCTGTTTCAGAGATTGTTTCGATGTCGTCAGGTGCAGACATCGCCAATTGAAGGTGTCCGTTGTGCATTGCCACAGGGACAGTACGTCGGGAACGTGCAAAGGTTTCTGGCAATAACCTTACGATTTGAGGATTCACGGCTTCAGGCACAACACGGCGAAAGGGGACTTCAAACTGCTGTGATAAAGCGTTGCCAAGTTGATCTAAAGAGACCAATCCACGTTGAAGCAAGATCGCTCCGAGCATTCCTTTTTGCGTACCTTGGCTACTAAGAGCCGCTTCAAGCTGCTCCTGATTAATGTGTCCATGTTCAACTAAAATGTCTCCAAGTCGGCCAGCCATTTTAATCCTTCGTTTGCCAAAATTGTAGGGTTGATAGGTTTTCGTAGGATGCCACTGCGTTAGACCGTTACCGGTTTATGCAGTAGGTTTTCAATTTTCTGTTCGAGTATCATGGGGTCATACGGGGTGACTAAATAGTCCATGGCACCCGCTTCGTACGCTCTTTGAACCACGTCGAGATCTGCATCGATTGAGGTTGCCAGAATCCGAGTCGCTTCTATTGTGTTCGAATCTTGTAAGCGATTAATTAGTTCCAAACCTCCGATACCGTGCATTTCTAAATCAATAATAACGAGGTCAAAGTGGTTGTCTGAAATCGTGTCGAAAGCACGTTCGCAATCATGTTCTACCACGACTTCGTAATCGAGAAGTTCGAGACGAAAGGAAGTAAGTTCCGCTAACAACTGGTCATCTTCGACCAATAAGATTTTCGGTTTTTGCTTTAACATGATCTCTGGTTTCTATGATTCTCTGTGGTGTCAGTCGTTTCATGGTTCAATGCTGATGAGTGAAACAAGCAGAAAAACAGTCCCTAAAATGGAAATCTAAGGGAGGACTGCACATCTTCAATCAACACATTTACCGAAGAAATGTAGCTTTGCAGAGAATGATGGCAAATTGCAACATCAGAGAAAGCAGGAAATCGTTGGAATTCCTGCTGCTAAGAGAGTTCTGAAAGTAACGATATTGAGTGTCGCAATATCTGTACAGATTGTAGCGTGACTACTTAGTCGCTGCCTGATTGTCTCGCCTGGCTGTTGATACTTCAGAAGAGATGGGGAATAGAACCAACAAATCATCCGATTTTAAGAAATAGGGCTCTTGCGCAAGGATCTTAAACTGAGATCGTGTTTCTTCCGTGAATTCCTGCCAGTGAGCCGAGGTTGTAATGACAACCGCGTTATTCTTTTCCTGGGCAAGTTGTCTTAAATCCTGCTCGTCTCCAACAATTTCTTTGACCGTTTTACCAGAGTAAAAAATCCAACTTGGCTCCAAGACTCGGTAACAGAAAAGTGGGGAATCGGGCGTCTGTTCTTCAATGGCTGTCAGCAATAAGTGATTCTGTTGGTGTGAATCAATTCTCTGCGTTGCTACGGCCAACATGGCCACGACAAACAGCATGGAAGAGACCGCAATTGCGCGAACAGAGAGAGTCACCTGCTGTTTCATTTGACAGACAATGGCGACAATTCCACCAATTAATAGAATCACTCCAATTGCACCGAGGAATTCTTCCCCTGGTAAATATTGGGAAGCAACAATCGGCAAGGCAATGATTAATCCAACTCCTACGATGGTAAACACGGATGTCGCAGCGTAGTACCAGCGAATTGAAACCGCCGATGTCTGTTTCAGTAAACGTTCAATATAGACACCAGTCAATAAAGCCAACGCCGGATACATGGGTGTCACATAGCTTGGAAGTTTGGTACTGGCGATTGTGAAGATGACAACCCAAACCCCGACCCAACAACAAAGAAATATCTGGCCAGTATACTGGGCTGATTTCGTGCGAATGGTATGAACGACTTCTAACAAAGTGGGGATGAAAAAGACTGACCAAGGGAAAAAAGCAATACAGAGGACCAGTGGATAATAAATCGGAGGACCAGAATGTCCTTCCATTGAAGTGGTCGCTCTTGCTAAGTTATGCGTGAAAAAGAACCCTTCAATCCAACGGTAATCACGCATGGCCACCCACAAATACCAAGGCAATGCAACTAAGGCTGCTGCCAATAAAGCCGTACCTGGTTTCATCTGCCAGCAGGTTTTTAAGAAGTGAAGCGGGGTAAAAGGCCGTAAAACGGATAAAAACTTGGCAGCCCAAGTATTGGATGTTTTTGGTACAGGTAATCGCATGATCAACAGAAACATGCCGATAATGGCGGTAGGCAACACCAATCCGACAGGGCCTTTGGCAAGTACTGCCAAGCCTGAGACTGCATAAATCGACGCGATCTTCCACCAAGAATTTGGGTAGAATTGGGTTAATGGATTTTGTTCGTTGGTCGAATTCGCTTGATTGGAAAACGTATGATAGACATATGTCCAAAGTGTTAAAGTCACACAGAAGATTAATAACGCATCAGGGGTAGCGGCTCTAGCGGCCACCGTAAACATGAGCGTAGTGGAAAGTATCAACGCACCCCAGAACGCAGCATCCCGATTAATCAAGCGGCGGCCCAAACTGTAAGTAAGCAGAACCGTTCCAACCGATAGCAGGGCGGAAGGGAAGCGAGCCGAGAACTCACTGACGCCGAAAAGTGCGTAGGAACTCATCATCAACCAGTAAAGCAAAATCGGTTTATGGTCACGTACCTGCCCATTGAACCGTGGAACGATCCAGTCATTGGCTTCCAGCATTTCTATTGCGCAACCAGCATTGCGTGGTTCATCACGATCCCAAAGCCGTGGTCCACCCAAGTTGATAAAATAGACAAAAATCGAAACACTGATGATAATTGCGACATGTTGAGTCGCTTTAGGCATATCCGCACTCCATTGCTAGCGTGCCTAGTTGTATTATAGATAATGAGAGTTTAACGCAAGAATGCGGTATCCTCCAAGCTCACTTTGGGGAAATCTTCAATCTTGGGTCGAGAACCCAAAGATGATAGACTATCTGTCAGATTTTGAACTACAATTTATCAGCAACACAAGCATTTCACTCTTATCACCAAAGCACAACATTGAATCCGTCATCAGAAACCAGCCAAGATCTATCACCCGAAGGTACTTCCTTACGCTGGAATATGGTTGTTTTTATCCTGTTAATTGTGTGCGGCGGCCTCTGTTTTACGATTGATGTTGGTGTCTCTTCAAACTTTGTAGGCGAGAAAGAAAACCGATTGCATCTTCCAGGCGAACTGAGCACATTGATTGCCTTGAGTGAAACATTTGCTCACGGCATTGGGGTGATTTTCATCAGCCTTGCAGTTCTGGCGGTGGATCGACGAAGTTGGAAATTATCGCTAATCCCAGTGATATTTGCCTTAGGATCAGGGATTTTTACGAATGCAGTGAAGGCGTTGGGGGTATCTCGTACTCGCCCTAAAGCTTTTGATATGGATCTCAATGTTTGGGATTCTTTTCATAATTTTGTTCCGCTGCTCAATTCTGGTGGCTGGGATCAAGCGAAAGAATTTCTTAACAATAGCAATTTACACAGCTTCCCCTCTGCTCATGCTGCCACTGCGGCAGGTCTTTGGGTAGGGCTTTCGGCTCTCTACCCCCAAGGCCGGTGGTATTTTGCGGTGTTGGCCGTGCTGTCTGGTTTACAGCGAATCGAATCAGGCTCCCATTTTCCGAGCGATGTCTGTTTTGGACTTGCCGTGGGACTCATGTTTGCCACACTTCTTCTGCAAACACGAATCAGCCAATCGATCTTGAAATTGGCAAAAAACGATTAAAAGCGTTCGCTTCTGCGACTCGCTGAATTCCAGTTCTTTGGTTTAGCGAACTATTATTTTCCGAGACTGTTTAGTTACATCGAAATTGGAATTGCACAAAATCCTTGTTTCTCAGATTTTCTACGCAACCAATCTGAAAATATCCAGATAATATTGTCAGATGCAAGCAGAAAGCTCATCTCACGATCAATGAAATTATGACAACCTTATCAATCAATACAGGGATAAGACAATGAAGGCTCCACTCACCAAAGCATATTTTGAAAAGAATGTTGCTCCATTAATCAGTAATAAAGGGGAACGCAATAATCTGTTTGGCCATGTTAAGGGTCTGGAGATTTTGGAGAAACCCTTACTTGCTGATCCTGCGAATGCAAAAAAATCAGTCTTGTTAAAATACTGTTTAAATAATGTGCAAACTTGCTCACTCAAATTGAAGAATATGGATAAACCACTGAAAGATGAAGTGGTTAAAATTTGCAAAGCCATTAAGAAATACCGGGCTGAACATAATAATAAAATTGTGGGAATGATCAAAGCTTCAACCATTGGCTCAGTTCCAGGAGGAATGAAAAACTTCTTCAAGGCATGTGAGAAGGACTACGCACTCGAGAGTTATAATTATCTGAAAGAAGTCCAAAAAGTCAAAAAAGATGGGACTGCCTTAGTTTCCATGCACAAAAAATATATTAATGACATCAATGTTAGTGGTAGTGACAAGAAAAAATATGACAAATTGGCCAAAGCTGTCAATGAAGCACAAGCAGCATTGAAGAAGAAAGAAAACAAGGTCAATCCGAAGCTACGAGTCGCTTGCCTCGAACATTATGATGAATGTGTGGATGAACTTTATAAAATGACTTGGAAAGTTCGGGAGGTGTTGTTAGCTTTGCTGAATGATGTAATTCAGCGTATGAGCAAGGAAATTACTATCTAATTGAAAAATGTAATTTCATTCACTTTCCAATATCACAGGCAAAATCCCGACAGTTCGTTGATTCTTTCCATTTGAATCAACGACTGTTAGGGAGACTTTATTTGATGACTTTGTTTGACGTAGTAGCTTGAGAAAGTCATTTCTTCGAGTCACCATTTTTCCGTTAATCTGCGTGATAACCATGCCGTCTTTGATTCCTGCCTTATCCGCAGGCCCATCTTTTTTTACGAGTTTGGCAACTACGCCATCCACTTCAGCCGGTAGTTTTTTTAAATAGTCGAGCGGTTGCTCGCCGATCTCCTCAATTGCCATCTTGAGAGACAGCGTTTGTGCATTTTTCTTTTCCGACAATAATCGCTTAATGGCAAACAGTGGGCCAGCAAAAGCCACGCCTTGTGGCGATTTATCAAGTGCCATAATGCCTGACTGCACGCCAATGATCTCTCCATTTTGATTCACCCAAGGACCACCAGAAGTTCCTTTCGTTGTGACTACCGAGATGTGTATTTCCTCGGCATAGAACTTTCCTAGAAACTCGAAATTCGTTTGGTCTGACGCGATCATACCCTTCGCCATTACGTTGCGTCGGAAGATTGGTGTTCCGTAGAGATAGACATCGGTGCCAGGCAGTGAAGCCTTTGCGGCAAGTGTCAAAAAGGGGAACTCTTGGTTAGGAGCCTTCACTTTTAGAATTGCAATGTCATGACCAATATCTAACGCAATCAATTGAGCAGTGAAACGACCCAATTTGGGCGAGACAACTTCTAGATGCTTATGTTCTCGCTGAAAAATATGGGCCGCAGTTAAAACGTGCCCTGCTTTTGAAACAAAGCAACCTGAGCCATCGGTGTGACGATCAAGAATGATTTCAACACAGCTTTCTTTTAGTTTGCCATATAATTTAGCCGTTGATTCATCGGCGAGGCCTGTGTTGAGTATTCCGCTGGAGAGAAAGATCAACGCAACAATTTTTACTAGATTCATTCGTACTACTGTTCAAGGATGTGTGTTGTTAAGTGTTGAATCTCAAACGGCCGGTGGTTGCCAATTTTCAATCGCACCGACATCAACTTTTTCGAGTGGCGTATAGCGAGGATGTTTTGATTCTTTGTAGGGGTTATTTCTGGCTGCGTTATAGCACGAAATAATCGACCAGCGAGGGTAGTCGGCATTATTTTGATCGCTACGATGCAGCAGGTTTCCATGAAAAAACAACGCGTCGCCTGGCTCGGCTTCCACGTATTGAATGCCCATTCGCTCGATGGCCGCTTCGACAATTTCGAGATCAGCGCCGGTCTGATCCCCTGTTTTCACGTGGTTAATCCGTCCCATTAAGTGTGAACCAGGGATCACTTGAAGGCAACCATTTTCTTTGGTGCTGCGGGTCACTGAAGTCAAACAGCTTGCCATATAGGGGAACAGACAGCCATTGTTGTACCAATATCCATAGTCTTGATGCCATTCCCAGGCTCCCCCGATTTTGGGCTCTTTTTGCATCATTTTAGTATGGTAGTGATAGACTTCGCCCTGCAGAACTTGCTCCATCCGGTCAACAATGCGTGGGTTACGTGAAAACATTCCGTACAGATCATCGCCAGGGTGATTCCATAAGGCGAGCTTAGTTTCCTGTCCGCTGGCATCTTTTCGACCGTAAGTTGATTCCGAGAGCTGTCGATCAACTTTTGCGTGTTCCAGCAATTTTTGAATCTCAGGCTCTGAAAAGAGGCCCCGAACCATACAAAAACCTTGTTCAGCAAAGGAAGAAATCTCATTTTCTGTAAAAATAGTCGGGTTCATCTCAAATTACTTCCAATAATTAAGGCAAAGAAATCGTTTGCGACCAGCAGAGACAATCATCCATTATGAATTGCCCGGTGATTGTGTACAATAACGTAACGTACCAATCGAACTATACCGATGAAGCCTATGTATCCAAACGATATCTGCGTATCCAAGCGATATCTGGCAGCTTGTAACATCAGGTGTTGCGAAGTTGCATAGAATTGGGTAGTAGTAGGTGCATAGTTTGTACCAAAACACTTGAGATAGTCAGCAAGAATAGTATTAACGCACGAATAGTTGTGCTTCGACAACATCAGCAAAGGTTTTCCGCATGAGCGACGAAACGGCCAAGGACGCCGGAACAAAACGAATTTTGCTAGTGGATGATGATGCGGAAATCATCGAAACTCTACGTTATGCTCTCGAATCTCAAGGGTACCAAGTATCAGTAGGCCGTGATGGAAATCAGGGGCTGGCTTTGGCCGAACGTGAAGCGCCTGATCTTGTGATTCTCGATATGATGATGCCCAAACGTAGCGGTTTTTTGGTTCTAGAAAAGCTACGCCAAACGCACAAAGTGCCTATCAAAGTGATTATGGTTACCGCCAACGAAGGCAGCCGGCACAAAGCGTATGCTGAAATGCTAGGAGTCGACGACTATATCCGCAAGCCATTTCCGATGGATCGCTTGATTGAAAGCGTCAAGAACCTGATTGGCTAGTCTGATTCGCAAAGTCCGTTCCCGCTCATCAAATTTTATTCTTGAACTCGATAATTCGCATAATTGAACCGAAACTCTCGGTTCAATTTGTCTCAATTGAGACAACATCGCTCAATTTCTATGTAGAGCATATCTAATTTCACTGTGTCAAACAGTTTGATCTCGGGTAGCACCACCGTCGATTCCGGAGTTGGCTATGTTTCAGAATCAAACTGATTCGGAACGTCGTCGGTGTGGCCGAAGGCCATCAGAGGCTACAGCGGCCAAGAACTAATGAAACTCATAGAACGTACTTGATCAATCACAAGCTTAGATTTTACGGGAAAAATGGATGCCGCTCTGGCCTCTAATCGACGACAGTCGAACCCGGCGTCGTTTTGA
>NVWB01000201.1 GCA_002733575.1 Blastopirellula sp.
GAAGCCATCCAGATGGTTTCAATGACCAAGACCGATATGTTCAAACTTGGTTTTTTTGGCTTCTTAGGAGCATCTGTAGCTAGTCTTGCTCTGTGGTTAGCTCTTGGATTGGTCTTTCTGTTGCTTTTCATTATCCTGCCGGGAGTTGCACTCAGCCTTGTAGGATCGACTCAAGAGACAGCACCCAATGGTTCAGCATCGGTTCAGGAAACAGAACTCAATGGCTCAGGTCGGATTCGCTATGAGAGTGAAGTCTTTTTAACACCTGATGATAACGGACAAGTATTTGGTCACTTATCCCCTCCTGCCTCAGTCACTGTTTATGATGCGGGAGATGGCTGGCTGAGAGTAGACTCTGCTGGAGCCCCACTTAGATATACAAATTCAGATGAGTACATCGGCTTAGAGTCATTCAAGGATAAAAAACTCTACATCAAAAAATCAAACTTCACCAAAGAGTAACCAGGGAATTGGAACAAGTAACTTTACAGTGACCGGCTGATTTATTTTATAGGCTTTAAAATATGCAACCAACTACCTTCCAATGTCCACATTGCAAAAAACAGGTGGACAGTACGCCACAAATGGCTGGTCAGGTTGTCGCGTGCGTCCACTGCCAGGGGCGGTTTCAACTGCCAATGCCTATGGCGATTAAGGAACCGCCCGTGGCGACACCCGTAGCGACGCCCGTAGTCCAACAACAACTGCCCGTGGTCCAACAACACTCGTCTGGGCAGTCACACAGTTCAGGCTCAAGACGAAGAAGAAGTTCTGCACCGAAGAGTAAGAAGGCCCCTTATTTAACTGCGAGCATCGTGATTCCGGGGATATTCATTGGTGCGTTCATGGCTCTAGTTCTGTTAGGCGTGATGGCAGGCGACTCTGACTCGTCCACCGATTCGACTATATCTGCAACTGTCAACTTTTCACGTACAGAGGTTAAGATCACGAATAATGACACTTTCCATTGGACCAAGGTGAAATTGAAGATAAATGGTAGCTATGTCCTTAACAAACAATTCATTCGAGCGGGCGAAATAGTTATAGTGCATAAAAATGACTTCGCAACTTCTGGGGGCGAGAGATTTAACGTATTAACGATGAAAATGCAGAACCTCTCGATTAGTTGCGACACGCCTCAAGGTCATGGATTTGAATATCTTGAACCCAAGTAGAAAGACTCTGGCAAACAACACAGGTAAGATCACACCAAAGTCTGAAACTCTAATGAATAAAGAACACATTTTAAAACGACTAGCAGAACTAGAAAAATAAAAAAGCCGACTCAACAACCATGATGGTCAAGAGCCGGCTTTTATATGGTAGTCATTTGTTCAGTGTCCAGAACTTTTTTTGGTTCAACTAAACGATGAATAGCAAAATTATCTAGTGTCCATAAAAGTGTCCAGAGAATTACGCATCTCTCGTAATTCATAGGATCAAACGCATGTAACGCTTTCCGGTGTTTTACGCTATTCTCACCCTATCCAAACACTATGTAATACGGTTTGTTCTGACTTCTAATCCGTAGGTCGGAGGTTCGAATCCTCCTGGGCGTACTATTTTAGAGTTTCATCTCCTGGAAAACTAAGATTTCCTCAGTGATAAGCGTTACCGACCAGCGATTCTAGCGGCTTGCCTCCAGTATTCAGCTTTTTCGTCCCAGCCAATCATTTCGTACATTTCGGCAATTTGTTTGCGGGTTTCGACGTCTTGTGAGTCACTGCCTGCTTTGCCTTCTAGACGGTGAAGCTCGACTAACATGTCGAGGATCGCTATCCGCTTTGCTTCTATTTCTTTGGCCTTTTCTTTTTGTCCATCACGTGCATAGGCTTGCCCCAATAAATAATGGGCATGTGTATGGACCGGATCAATTTTGATCGCTTTTTGCAAATTTTCAATCGTTTGTTGGTACTGTTGTTGAGCCAAAAGTTGGCCTGATATTAATACGAGTGCTTCTACATTCCTGGGCTGCTTGGTTAGTACCTCTTCAGCCAATTTGCTGGCCTCTTCTGATTCTCCTTCAAGCGATAAGAGCTTGGCCTCGAGTATGCGATTATCGGCAAGCAGTTGAGGGTCGTCGAGCTTTAGAATTTCGAACTCTTTTCTCGCATCCGCAGTTGTGCCCAAGATAATCAACTGTTCGACTAGCTTCAAGCGAGTTTCATCTGGCTCTTCACAATTCCTTTCTAGCAAAGCTCGATAGCAGTCGACCATGCCTTCGGGGATCTGTCGGTTTTCATACACAAAAGCACTGGCCATCCAAGGCATACAGTCTTTGGGATCACGTTCTGCTAATTCTTTGCTCATCGTCAGCACATTATCTTCGGATCCTAGATCAAAATGAACTTGTACCGCCAGATGAAGAATGGCTGTGCGATCCCCTTCGTCATGTGTGAGCAGGTGACCCATGGCCCAGTCTGCACGTGATAAATCACCGGAATGAAAGAATGCTTCCGCGGCGAGTAATAAGTCATCCGTCTCGCATTTTGGGGCCGAGATTTGAGAAGAAAAGTCGGTCAGTTCATGGTAGTTTTCTTCCGTAAAACTATCATCATGCTTGCGTAGTGTTAACGCAGCACTTAGTAGCAACAACGGGGTTTGCTGGTTGCCAGTGACCTTGAGCGTGGTTCGCATCAGGTCTTCGGCGATTGCCGCGTGCTCAGCTTGAGAGGCAAGGTCATCATCGGCAAGTGCTTCGGTCAATTCTTGCCGGGCCTGTTGGATTAATGTGTGTGGATTGCCATAAACCAGTTTGAGCCCAAGCCCGTAAAGCAAATAGCCCCCGATCGGCAAACTAGCGAGTACAGCGAAGGTGATCCAAATCCGGCGCCAACGTTTCTTTTCTAGTTGGTCGAGATCATTCTGTTGAGGCTTGTCGCCCCATCCCTTCGACGAGTTCATGCGTATTGTTCGGGGTTAGGTTAGAAAAAACTTCGATTGAGCCACTGGGCCACGAAACCGTCACATCACTATTTTGTGCTGCTGGAAGCGAGAAAAGCACCCTCCGATCTGACGTGGAGTTGTAACTGTCGCTCTCATTCACCCAATGTGTAAATGTACGATCTTCTAGAGAAATTGCAACTTTTGCCCCAATCGCATCGATATTGGACTTCGTTCCTGTTAGTTGAACACGAACCCAGTGAGGATTGGAATTTTGATTCTTTAATACCGCGATTGGGTCATCTTGATGCACGATTACCAGGTCTAAGTCGCCATCGTTATCAAGATCGCCTGCGGCAACACCTCGGCCCGAATAGAGCCCATCAAAGTAAGGGCCACCTTGACTCGATATTTCGGGAAATCGGGTTCCTTGTTTTTGATTGTGAAATAGCTGCGGGGGTTGGTAGTAAGGGCTATCTCTGCGGTCATAGGCCACATGCCCATTGGTGACAAAAATATCGGGCCAGTTATCGTGATCAAAGTCGGCAACCACTGTACCAAAGCCGACCCATTCACGAGAAACGCCTGCCAACCCGGTTGTACCGGTGGCAGGAATAAACGATGCAGGCCCGATTAACTGATAGAGTGAATTATCTTGGTTGGAATAATTGGTGTACCACAAGTCAGGCATGGCATCGCCATTGATGTCCGCTAGAGCAACTCCCATTGAGCCTTCACGCGAACCATCCGCCGAGAAGGCAACGCCTGCGATGACGCCTTCTTCCTGAAAGACGATCTCTTTGCTGCCTAAGTAAAGCTGATTCTCTTGCACATCATTGGCAACAAAAATATCGGGGAAGCCATCAGAGTTGAAGTCGGCAGTAATTACGCCCAGCCCTCGGTTGCTTGGAACTAAGCCTGCTTGTGCGCTGACGTCGTTAAATGAAGTTCCGCCCTGATTATGAAAGACTCGATCTTGAGTTCCTTCAAACAGCGTAGGTCCACAAACGTCTCGTAGTCCTTGGTCGTTCTTGCACATGCGATTCGGATCTGGTTTCCAATCGATATAAGTCAACAGATACAAATCAAGCCAACCATCTTGATCTAAGTCGACCCAGGCTCCTTGCACGTTCCAGCCTTTGCAGGAATCTAATTTTGTCTCTTGGGTGACGTTGGTAAACTTTTTCCCTTGTTCATTTCGATAGAGGATAACTCCTCCATACCCGGCAACAAACAGATCAGGCCAGCCATCTCGGTTATAGTCACCGACACTGCATCCGTGGGTGAAGAGGGTGCTGTCTACCAAGTTTAATTCTTCAGTGACATCTTGGAACGACCAGTTTCCATCGTTGCGAAAAAGCTTGCCAGAGACGCCATGGGCTTGGAGTGGTGAACCAGTGATTGAGCCACCCCCGACCACATAAAGATCAAGGTCGCCATCTTGGTCGTAATCAATCATCGAACAGCCACCGCCCACGGATTCTAACAGTTGATAGAATCCATCCTCGGCTGCTGATCGGTAGGCATGCTGAATACCAGCTTGCTTGGCCACTTCTTCAAACCAGTCATCGTCACGCAGTTCTCGCTGAACGGTTTCGCGTGGAAGTTGTGAAGGCAAGCGTGCGTTGTTACTTGTAGCTTGGTCGCTTGAAAGATCAGAATCGTTTTCTGGCTCGGTTGTTGTTCCAGAATTTTGGTTCGTAGGTGAAGTAGAGTTCACCGGAGTGGAACCAGAATTACATCCTGAAACCACTGCTGCAATCAAAAGGATGCAGCAGTGGGTCTGGATGTTATTATGCAAATAAGTAGGAGATTTCACTACTCAGTTGTTTCAGGTTCGGTTTCAGGTGCAGTCTCTGGTGCAGCAGCTGCGCCACTAGGCTTTTCAACGGTTACTGAAAAATCTTGGTTTCCCTTGATCGTAACTTGAGTCGAGTTTTCAGCCACGAGAGGAATTGATTCACCATAGTCAGACTCTCCCTCTACGTCAGTTCCTTCAGTATCTTTGTTTGAAGTAACGATTACGGTGTAGGTACCATCAGGAACGCCTCCATCAAGTAATCCAATTTCGACAGTTCCATCGGAATTAATTCCACCAAATGTACTGAAACTATCAGATTCAAACGTAACGGAGCCAGATGTCACAGGCGAACCATCAGAAAACTTGATCGTTCCTTTCACACTGTTACCGCTACCACCATCACCACAGCCAACTAGCATTAACGTAGAAAAAGCTAGTGTTGCCATGCAGAAACGAATGCAATTCATTGTCTATTACTTCCTTAAATAAATTAATGTAGAATTTCCAAGTTGTAGTATAAAAAAAGGAGCCACCAAATAATAGTGGCTCCTTCTAAATTGTAGCAAAGTTTTTACTACTCAGAGATTACCGTTCCGTCACCTCGATGACCATATTGACGTTGTGTCCACTCGGTCAGGGTAAGGGTCAGGCTTTTGACCGAACCATCGGCAACCAAAAACTGAACAACGCCTGGATGCCAGCTACCGAAACCAATAACACGAGCAGGGTTTGAGCCTGTGATCGAGTTACCATTTCCATTATCATTCGGTCCACGACCAAAGCGATGACGGATATTACGAGTAACCTGATACTCTCGCCAGCTACCATCGTTATATAAATAGCTTCCATCAGTTGCTTCCGTATTACTAAACTTGCCTAGATCAGCGGCGGCCATATGCTTATCGCCCACAACCAAGGTATTGCTCAAGCCATCGGTAATAGCAGCAAAGGTATTACGGGATTTGGCTTTTTTATATCGCTCATTCGTTGGCAAAGAAGTATCAACTTTAGCTGTGACAAAAGCACCCTTTTGTCTATCGTAAGAATTATTCTGTCCATTGTGATGTCCCCACCAGCCTTGTTCTCTACGGTCGTTAAAACTGTTGGTTTTATTGTTTGGATCTAAATTACGATAAAGAAACACAACGGCATAATCACCAAGAGGCCCACGTGACTTGCCACCATTTTTGATCTGCTCGCCTGATCTACGAGATGGGCAATGCATGTAGTCGATTGATCCTAATGCGGATCTTTCAGTTGCTACTAGTCGATCCCAGTTGGTTTGCATGTGATCATTCAAACTAGTTGGGTTTGGGGAACCGCCAGTCGCGTTGACATTAGCACCATCCAACATCTTATAAGCATTTCCTTGTTCTAGGAAAGGCATGATATGCACAAACAAACTCTGGCGACCAGAGTGACTCATCAGTGGTGGTGATGCGGTGAAGGTATCATGGAAGTTATGAATGCCTAAACCAATCTGTTTTAGATTGTTCGTACATTGGAGTCGACGAGCCGCTTCGCGTGCTTGTTGAACCGCAGGTAACAACAGGGCAATCAAAATACCGATGATTGCGATAACCACTAGTAACTCAACTAGTGTAAAACCCTTGCGAGTTTTTAGGGATGTAGATTTCATAAGTACCTCTTTCAAGAAGAAAAATAAGAATAGATGAAGACAAAACGTCACAAATTGTCATAGTTTGAAAAGTATAGATGTGCCCTGGAAAAGTCTTGATAGTGAACACAAACTAAGATTATTCCCGATTGATCAGGGTGTCAATCATTTCAGAGGCTATCAACCCAATTTTAATCGTTTTTTTTCATAAAACCATAAGTTGCTACTAGACCGACGACAAAAACCGGCCCTTATACGACTTAAAAACCCCATAAAGAGGTGGTTTTCCGTGTATTTCTAATACACAGCCGTATCAAGACCATATGCGTGGTACTAGATCATTTTTTTAATTCCGTATTCCGACTATTTACAAAAAACGTCCCCTAGTTTCCTTTCTGGGAAGACGAGAAAGGTCTGAATACGATGGCAACAATTATCGTTAAAACTCGGCATAGCGGCTTTTGAAATGCTCTAAATAAGAAACCGCTTCCTAGTGATTTGCTAAGATTGCAAACCCAAATTTAGACACTGTGTTCTGAGAAATCGCAGTGAGAATGTTCGAGTACATCCATCCAGTGGTCATTTTTATTGCTGGCGTCAACTAAAAATTCGATCAAAGAATCAAATGATTTAACCGGCTTGAAAAAACAGGCTTCCGCCCCTAAGTGGCAAGCTTTTGCAATCGCAGCTACTTGCATCTTGCCTGAAAGCATAATGACCTGAATACTACTATCCATTTGTTTAATTGATTCCAGTAACTCGATTCCATTCATACCTGGCATCAGGTTATCGATAATACAGATTCGAATATCCAATGCCTTGATCGTATCAATCGCTTTTGTAGGGTCGTCTAACGAGACAACTTCAAATCCGTGCTTCCTTAATTGTGTTGAGACTAAGTGCAGGATGAACGCAGAATCGTCAATATGAAGAATTTGGTTCGGCATTTTTTTTCAGTGCTGTCTAGTTTTTAAACAGAGCTCCAATAAAGGATTTTAAAAGTCTAGCTCAGAACTGTAGACTTGTTGCCGGAAGCAGACAATGTATTTCCCGAAATTAGCAATTTCCCAGTAGAGTGGACACGCATCATACGTGCCCACATATACTTGGAGCATTAAAATTGACCTGTTCAGCAGATCGGACTTTTAGGCATGGCTTGCAATTCTCGCAGTGAACCCCACCAGCGTTCAAGCTTCTTGAATGTCGTATCCAGGCATCCGAAAAGTGGCTCGTAAGATTTCAATGGTTTGAAGAAACAAGCCTCTGCGCCTAAGCGATGAGGTTCAAGCAAAGTAGACTGTGAAACTTCGCCTGTGTACATGATGACCTGAATTCCTCCATCATACTGCTTGATCATTTCGAGTAGCTGAAGGCCATCGATGACCGGCATTTTGATGTCAAGAATACAAACACGGATATTGGAACCGGTAAGTACATCAATGGCTTTTGTCGGATCTTCAAGCGATACCACTTCATATCCGTACTCGCTTAATTCAGTCGAAATCATGGAAAGAATCAATGGAGAGTCGTCGACATGAAGAATTCGCTTGTTCATACTTGGGTTCCTTGTTAGCGATTAGAATGTCTCGTGTATATCTATGGTATACATCGATTTGCTATCTAAAGGATGGTATAAGAAACCAAGAGAGGCGCTGGAAATCGGATGATTTAGGTCTTAAATCATAAGGAAATACCAAGCAATGAGCATCGTCCATGCGTTTTGTGCAAGATATCTCGTTTATAACGTCGTCGATGTGCTGAAGCAGACCGCGATAACAGCGATTAAAGAAGTTGAAAAATCAGCCTGTCCGGTTATCACATGCAGCCAACCTCTTGAGGTAAATTCTGCAATTGTTCGAGTGCTTTCCACCACCGCTCGACTTTTGTGAAAGTACCATCAAGAGATTCTATTAAAAGCTCGTAGTTTTCTAATGGTTTGAAAAAACAAGCCTCTGCGCCAAGACGATGGGATTCTAGCAACGACGATTGAGATACTTCACCGGTCAGCATAATTGCCTGGATTCCCCCATCAAATCGCTTGATTTTCTCGAGCAATTGCAGCCCATTGAGCACCGGCATTTTGATATCAAGTAGACAAACACGAATATCTAAGTCGGTAAGTGTTTCGATTGCTTTGGTTGGGTCTGCTAATGAAACGACCTCGTAGCCTGCCTTGGTTAACTCCGTTGATACCATCTCTAGCATCAGTAGTGAATCGTCAACGTGTAGTATTCGCTTGTTCATTTTTTTACTCTAACGTAGATTGCCTCGTGAAGATCAATCATGTACACAGGCTGGTATAACGTGGTTGATTAAAGATGGCATGAGAATATAACCGAGTCCAAGGAATACCGGATGAAACTGCGTCTTTTGTGCAAAATATTGATACTTCAAAAGGATGCCACTGAAGTATAGATACGAATGCTCGGGTCATAACGATAATTGGGGACATTTACCGACTAACCTTGGATCAATTTTCTTTTGATCAGCTCAGGAATAAGAGCAGGAATCCCTTGAAAATGAATCACATCAAAGCCGAACTGCTTAGCGGCAGCCGTGTTTTCGTGTTTATCATCAATAAACAGAATCGAACTGGGATCGCAATCGGCCAAGTTGGCCGCGATTCGATAGATATCAGGCTCCGGTTTCATATGCCCTACGGCATAACTGAGGACCGTGGTCTCAAACAACTGGTGAAGAAAACCAAAACGTGAATCCTTGAGGCAAAACTGCCAATGGCAATCGCAGGTGTTTGAGAGCAGGCCCAGTCGATGCCCAACTTGTTTGAGAGCATGCGCCAGTTGGATCGTGGTATCCATGGGCGTAAAGATATTGCTGGCCGCCTGACAGACATCGGCCAGTGAGGCATCGGTTTGAGTTTCATCGCAAAAATATCGATGAAACTCTTCAGTAGTAACTTGCCCCTTTTCATAACGCTGTTGCATTCCGTTGGTGAACAGAATTTCTTGAATTCGTTCAGCGGAAACACCGGTCAACTCAGACAGTTGGCGGCATCCTCGGTCATGGTTAAAACCCAGCAATACATTGCCAAGATCGAAATAGATGAACTCTATCGGTGTCATTGGTGATCTATTTTTCAATTTGTTCTGCTCGTATTAAAGTTCAGTCAACATGATATTTCGATACGATGCTTCGGCCGGGGCTCCGCTATGAATTTGCAGTGCAATCACACCTGAGGTGGCGATGTCTGCTTCTTTTTCTGTGTAGTCGACCGTTTGCAGGCCGTTGATCCAAATTTGAATTCTAGGGCCTTGGGCGCGAATGCGGATTTGGTTCCAGTCATTCTCTTTATAGACTTTGGCCAACTTGTCTTGGTCGCCTTGTGCGAGGAAAGTGCGGCGGCGTGATTCGTCGTACAACGCACCCCAGATCAAACGATCACTTGTGCCGCCCATATCGCACTGGAAGCCAATCACTTCGTGGTGATTGGGAATTCGTTTACTGCGGAACTGAATGCCGGCGTTTTTGCCTTCGCTCGAAAGCTTGGCTTCGAGCCTTAGTTCAAAATCGGCATAAGTTTTTTTTGTGCATAAAAATTCATTGTTCGGGATTTTTTTCTCCAACGAACCTGCCACTACGGCTTTGTCTTCAATCCGAAACCAATCCATGTTGCCTTCCCAGCCAGCGAATGATTTGCCGTCAAACAGCTTGGTCGCGGCTATAACTCTCTGGGTTGACCTTTTTTTCGGCTTCTCTGCCACGACCACAGCGGTACACACCAAGAGGAAGCTAAGTGAGACAATTCGGACCAATGCCTGTTTTGTGTTGCGAGTCATGATTCTTATCACTGGGTTAATGGCAGGAAAATCAGGGTACGGGCGAGGATAATTCAGCAGAATACTCAAAGATAAACCACTTGCAAGCACAATTCTAGTCAATACTGCTGCTCATATCCAAATTTTGAGCCAATCCGATTCTAGTCAGGCTCGGATTCTCGAAGTACAATACGTGATTCGATTTCGACCCTATGTCGACCCTATCAAGAGTTCTGAGGAAACCCGAATGTCACAGCCACTCAATAAGTACAGCAGCAAAGTTACCCAACCCAAAAGCCAAGGTGCCTCACAGGCCATGCTTTATGGAACCGGCATGACCGATGAAGACATGAATAAGGCCCAAGTCGGTATCGCCAGCATGTGGTACGAAGGCAATACCTGCAATATGCACTTGAACCAACTTTCAGAAATGGTGAAACAAGGGGTGACTGAAGCCGATCTGATTGGCATGCGATTCAACACCATCGGCGTAAGTGACGGTATTTCGATGGGCACCGACGGCATGAGCTTCTCTCTGCAATCGCGAGACCTGATCGCCGACTCGATTGAAACCATCATGGGCGGGCAGTGGTACGATGCCTTAGTCGCCCTGCCTGGTTGTGATAAAAACATGCCTGGCTGCTTGATGGCGATGGGCCGTTTGAATCGCCCTGCCATTATGGTCTACGGTGGAACGATCAAACCAGGTTTCAAGAACGATGAAAAACTTGATATCGTTTCTGCATTCCAGTGCTATGGCCAATACTTGGCAGGCACCATTACTGAAGATGAGAGAAAAGAGATCGTCAAAAAATCTTGTCCTGGTGCCGGTGCTTGTGGCGGCATGTACACGGCCAACACCATGGCATCTGCCATTGAAGCTTTGGGAATGTCTCTGCCTTACAGTGCTAGTATTCCGGCTGAAGATCCTGCGAAGCAAGAAGAATGTATCCAAGCCGGACATATTGTTCGCATGCTGTTAGAAAAAGATATCAAACCTCGTGACATTATGACCCGCGAAGCGTTTGAGAATGCCATGGTCGTGATCATGGCGTTAGGCGGATCAACCAATGCGGTACTGCATATCATTGCCATGGCCCGCAGTGTCGATGTTGATGTGAGCATCGATGACTTCCAAACCGTGAGTGACCGCATTCCCTTCTTGGCTGACCTAAAACCGAGTGGCCGGTTTGTGCAAGAAGATTTACACAAAGTGGGCGGAACGCCTGCGGTCATGAAATATCTCTTGAGTGAAGGATTGCTCAATGGAGACTGCATGACGGTCACCGGCAAAACATTGGCCGAAAATCTGGCCGATCTTCCAGGTCTGTCAGAAGGACAAGAAGTCATTCGCCCAATCAGCAACCCGATCAAAGAGACGGGGCACATTCAGATTCTGAAAGGAACTCTGTCACCAACAGGTGCGGTGGCCAAGATCACAGGTAAAGAAGGTCTTGTATTCAAAGGCCCTGCCAATGTGTTTGACTCCGAAGAGTTGATGCTCAAGGCCCTCGAAGATAAGAAGATTGAGAAGGGCCAAGTAGTCATCATTCGTTACGAAGGCCCTAAAGGTGGACCAGGCATGCCGGAGATGCTGACACCCACATCGGCCATCGTGGGCGCAGGATTAGGGGGCGATGTTGCACTGTTGACCGATGGACGTTTCTCGGGTGGATCACACGGGTTCATCGTGGGGCACATTACTCCTGAAGCTCAAGAAGGCGGTCCAATCGCTTTCGTTCAAGATGGCGACATTATCACGGTGGACGCCGACAACAACGTGATGGACTTGGAAGTCTCGGAAGAAGAAATGGCAAAGCGCAAAGCGGCTTGGACTGCTCCTGCGTTAAAAGTCACACGCGGCACCTTGTACAAGTACATCAAGAACGTGAAGAGTGCTTCTGAAGGTTGTGTTACTGACGAATAGTCATCAACGCAAACTTCGAGCCAATCAAATAAAAAAGGACGACACTAGACAGGTGTCGTCCTTTTTATGTAGGTGTTGAACACAAGAATTATTCAGCCAACGCCTTCTCGATATGCTTGGCAACTTCTTTCGCCAAAACGGCAGAGCCTTCGGGCGAGAAGTGAACATTCATCGGACGTTGTAGTTTCTCAAGCTGTGGCAACACAAAATCATGCAGGTTGTTGACTGCAACATCGTGCTTCTTCATCACTTTCAAAGCGGCTTGGTTATAGATTGCTGCTTGCTTGGCTTCACGAAGCGGACCGCCAGGTTTGTCAGGATACGGCGTGGTTGTGGCGAAGATTAGCTTGGCACCAGTTTTCTTCAAACGAACCACAATGGCGTTCATGTTCTTTTCGTATTGATCGATAGGAATCTGCATGTGGCCGGTTTCTTTTGAGGTCGAATTTTTGCCCGCTTTGTCGACATACTTCAAGTCATGCAGACCATGGTTAAAGTGAATCACATCCCACTTGGTATCACCGAGCCACTTGTCAAGGTTGGCCAGGCCATTCGCCGAATGGGCCGCGTTGCCTTGGTTGTGAGTGACAACCGCTTTGCCTTTCATTAAAGCAACCAGCGGTTTTTGATATCCAATCGAGATCGAGTCGCCAATCATCAACACCTTGGGCAAGCTGTCTTTCTCTGCGGCCTGAGCGGTTAAGGTGACACAAGCAAAAATGGCGGTGAGTAATAGCTTCATTTTCATGGGGAGTTTTCCTGTGATGGTTGAGGGGGGGGAACAGGCTTGAGAATACTTTGCCGCGCGATGGTTGTCAAATTGTGAGGGTTTTATGAGAGAGAATAATCCTAATTCCCCTCATTCAATTCAACTTCAATCTCCATTTCCTTTGCTTCCTTGGTACGAAGTCCACGAAGAATTTTGATGGTAATGGTATCTCCTACTTGGTGTTTAGAGAGTTGCTGCACAACATCGGTCTGGCTTTTGATTTTGGCTCCACTGATTTCTAAAATCAAATCTCCGAGAACGATATTTTGATTTTTGTCAGTGCGTGTTGGCCTTAATCCTGCTTTGTCCGCGGCGCTATTATCTATGAGATCAAATATCAGCACACCTTGTACTTGCAGTTGTGTAGCCACTGTCGGCGGTGCCATTCCGATGCCTAAGTAGGGTCGGACGATTCTTCCATGACGCAATAGTTGGGTGGCAACCAAATTGACATTATCAACCGGGATGGCAAACCCGATGCCTGCGTAAGCGCCGGTAGGACTAAAGATGGCCGTGTTGACTCCGATCAATAATCCACTGCTGTCTAACAGAGGACCACCAGAGTTACCGGGATTAATCGCAGCATCGGTTTGAATCAAGTTGCCGATTTTTTGTCCATTCTCGCCTTTGATGGTTCGCCCTAGCCCGCTGATTACGCCGGTGGTTAAGGTGTGATCAAAGCCAAATGGATTGCCGATGGCAAACACTTTTTGCCCGACTTGTAAATTTGCAGATGCCCCAATCATAATAGGGCTCAGTTTTCTTGAACCAAGATTATTGACTTTGAGCACAGCGAGATCATTCTCTGGCGAGACCCCGATGATGCTGGCTTGATACACTTCTTGGTCAGCAAAGGTTACCAACGCGCGGCCTGATCCTTGATCAACATCTTTGATCACATGGTAATTGGTGACGATATGGCCTTGGTCGTCCCAGACAAACCCGGTGCCGGTGCCGCTGGGTATTTCAAGTAGATTTGCGCTAGAGTAAGACCGGGCCAAGCGTGAGGTAGTGATATAAACCACCGAGTTGGCTGAACGATTAAATAGCTCAATGGTCGACTTTTCATCGTCCGCCAAACTACCTCGGGCAGCAACAACCCGAGGCTGGGCATTGGGGTTTAACGAAAGGTCATCGCTGGGCGTGGTGAAGAAACTAATCCCCCAGGCCATTAAAAGTGCCACTACAAAGCAGTACATGAACAATCGTAGAAATGCCAACGGGGGTGCCTTGGGAGCTGCTGTGTGGTCATTTTCCTGGTTGATACTCATCTTGGACTTACCCCAAAAGATAGGACGCCGCGGTTGGCTTGAATGTGTGAATTCAAAACGCCAGCGATGTGGTCTTGTTCGATTTAGTTAGGGAAGAAGCTACTTTGTGCATAATCTTCCGCTTGCATAGTATATGGTACACCTGGGAGAAAAGGCAACTGTTAGAAAGTTTTTTGAAGGCAAGATTGTAGGTCAGGCTATTGCCTGACGATGAAGCAGGGTTGGTTTTCAATAAAGGGTACTCCAGTTTGCTCGCAAACTGGACGGCGTAGCCGCAAGAGGAGCAGCTGAGTTCGGTGAGCGAGGATGAAGAACGAAGGCGGTAGTAACTTTGGCTGGACAGCATATATAGTACGCTTCGAGTCGTGTTCAATTCACGCCGCCACGTGCGACCTCTTGTTGACTTTGTCAACCCAGTTTGCGAGCAAACTGGGCTACCCGTTTTGAAAGGATGAATTCAAGTATCAAATAATTCCACAAAAAAAGCGTGTCGCAGTTGCGACACGCTATATTGATCCTTGATCTGATAAGCCTCAATGGGCCATCAATAGTTTATCGAAGGACTTCAAGAGAAGCACCGGCACGGAGTTGGCTTAGGACCATGCCTTCCATCGGGCGAACTTTAAGGAAGCCTTTTTTGACTTCGATCACATGAATGTAACCCGTGGAGACTTCTTGGCCGCGACTGCTTAAAACTCGAACCGATAGAACATCATCTACTAGTACGTCCAAGTTTTTTGGTTTGTCAATCACGGCAGCCGATTCACGCACGTCAATGTATTCCACCATCGACTTTGCCAGCACTGTTGGGTCTAGCGAATCTACAACAGGTGTTGATTCCAACACGGATACTTCTTTTACAATGACCGGTGCAGCGTAACTTTGCTGATAAGCGACAGGCTCTGCAACGATTTCAGTGGAAACTAGTTGTGCGGCGGTTCCTTCTGAGAATCCGACATTCACAGGCGTGTAATAGTTTTCTTTGACCACAACATCTGCTTGAGGAGCGGATGGCAATGGAACACTGAAGTCGTAAACGGACTCTGCTGGAGTTGTTGGCACGTTTTCTGGATTGTCTTCCAGTTTTTCGAGAGGTGGGCAGGCACTAAAAGCTTGTTGTGCTAACTGTCGTACTTCTGCCGAAGGTTCATGCCAGCAACCATCAGTTTCTCCCCAGGCCATATCTTCAAGCTTCTTTTGAACCGCTGCAGAACAACAACTGGTGTAGTTGCATCCACCACCAGAGCAGCAACAGCTTGCAGCGGTATCAACAATTGCTTGTGCGGCTGCCATACGAACTTCTGGTGTGCAGTCTTCGAGACCGGCTAACAAGGCAGCTTCCATTTTGCCTTCTTTGTCGTAGCAACCACAGCCAAGGCTGCCAAGGTAAGCCAAGGCTTTGACTTTTTGTTGGGCCATATCTTCCTGAACTTTAATCTCGGCCGCTGCTTTAATCGCAGGGTTGGGAGACTCAAGGTTGGCCGGATCAGCAATGGCTTTCAACGGAGGCTTCTTTTCCCATTGAGGTCGCTTGCCATTGCGATTGACCAAATTGCCATGCATCGCATTAAAGGCTTGCGGAATTCCCATTTTATTCCAAACGGTGACGACCTCAGTTTTAGGGCCTGCCGCACAACCTAAAAATGCAATGGTAACGGTTGCAAGTAATAGAGTTGAAAGTGATGCTTGTTTCATGGGATTCCTCGAATCGATGTTTTAATCGAAATTTAAATGAATCATTAACATGCTGAAAAAGTGATTTTATGGATCAATTCCATTAATTGGCATAAACCGTTCTTTCCTGCATGTATAATTGAATCGGTGTTCCTTTCACGCAAAAACAGAATTCAAGGCAACTCCGCCAATTGCTCCCTAAATTACCTAGAATAATCAATTACTGAGGTCGTTAATTGTGTTCACAACCCACAGCAGAATCGACTTGCGGTGAATCGCAAGGTCTAATTGGCAAATGATTTAGATCGTTTATCGATTGCCTAAAGGGAGTTAGGAATCAAATTTTAAAATTGCCGATTTTACCTGATCCGCAGACTCAGCCTTAAGCTTTAATTCTCCCATCAGGAGACCAGAGGTGCCTCTACCGGATGATTTGATTGTGTAGATTTTGGTTGGATCAAAATCCATACTCTTGAATACAAAGAAACCGCCCTCAATTACTCCAGGCACTGGCAATTCTTCTATGAGTGTCTCAAATTTCCCTAAGTCGGCTACAGCAACATCTCTTCCAGAGGCGTACTTGAGTTTGATTTTGATGACCAACTCTTTTTTCTCAGGCTTATCCATGACTGGCTCAGTCACTTTGACAACGAAATCAACCGGCTCGGAAACTAAACCGACTTTGTCGTACGCGAGAATTCTCAGTTCATACGATTGCGGTTTCTTCCACATAAAGTCCATAGGGTTTAATTGAAATTTAAAGACCTTTTGTGGTTTATTAATTGATGCTTCTGTCACGTTTCCCTCGGCAACGATCACCCGTTGAGGGACCGGCATAGGGAGCAAGCCTTCTTTCTGATCGGGCACACCAATGGTTATGTGAGAGATTCCAGCGAAATTATCCACACAGGGTATTTCGATGACCAGGGGTTTGTTTATCGGGACAGAAATACTCTTCTCGTTAAAAAGAATTTCCGGAGGTTCACCATCGACAATAATGGGAACGCGGGCTTCGATAGACTTTCCAGATGCACCTGCTCGCAGACTTACCACAAAGTCTTTGCGAAAGCTTTTATTATTAGTAATTGTATCGATCTTCGGAAGTGAGAGCTGGTGGTCCGATATGAGAGATTCGAGTTTTAAAACACCATCTGGTTTTGCTTCCAATAAATGGACTTGAGAGCTACGTTTGCCATAGAATTTTTTGGTCAGCCTTGACTGGTCTGGTTCGAGGGGTTCACCAGGTTCGACGAGCCCTATTTGAATGAAGTCTGGGGCTTTCTCTTTTGCTAAAGTAAACGCGTCATTGGGTGCAGAGACCGAAACTTGTGCAATGAGAACTTTACTAAGCGGAAAGAGTAATGAAGACTGATTTTGTTTATTTAGGTTGGTGGCAGTCGTGGGAATGGGAAGCCCTGATTCTGGAGCAGGGTTCAACACATTCGAGATCGAGGTGATTGCCAGATGTTGATAGCCTGGAAATTCTCGAATTTCAAACTCTCCGCCTTTGTCACGTAAATTAATCTGATAGCGAAAGACACGTTCCCAGATACTATAATCTGGATGGTCTCGAACGCTAAGTAAGATCGGGCGCCAGTCATCGACATCGGATGAGATGAGTTCATCAGGAGACTCGATGGTTGCTATACCATCCTTCGTCGTAATCAAGCCGAGGGCTGGAGAACTTTCAAATGGAAAATGGCCTTCCCAATCCCACAAAATGGTAAGGGGCGTATCAGGCGAGACCGCTGGTAAGTTGGCAAATCCATGAAGCCGCTGATCTGAATTCCAACTGGGTCTTGGAGGACGATCAACTTTAGGATTGATCGTGATTTCCAGCTTCTTCAAACCATCCTTTTCAACCACTTTCACTGTCGGTTCTAAATAGTTACCTGGATGTCTGGTACTATATTCAATCCATTTAATCCATTTTCTACCCTGGTCGCCCACCTCTTCAATAACACAAACCATGCCATTGGAGATATCAATGGGAGCCGGCTTTTCGCCCTCTACTGGCGGAGAGAGAGTCAATACTAACGGCACAACTTGAGCCGAATCAATCGGGTCTTCCAATGCCTCTTGAATAATCTGGAGGTCGTTTGATGCTGGACTCGTAAACGGAGCCTTCTTTCCATTAGCGAGGCCTTGATAGGGTGGCAGTTTGATTTCGACGGCAGTTCCTAACGCTTGGCCTTGTTCGCTATTAACTTGCTGCCATTGGGCGAGTTCTTGCTGTTGCTCATCTTTTGATTTGCGATGATACTTGTACGAGAAAATTCGCCCTGGCGGCATCGTTGAATTGGCAGGTCGAACCACCGGGTAAAGAGTCACGGTCACTATTTTTTCTAGTCTTGACCGATTAACTAGTTTCAAGGCAAATTCAGAAGGTCGGTTAGGGAACATCGATAATTGAACTCGATTTCCGAAGAAGAGCCCTGTGTCGGTACTGCCTGTTTGTTGAACGGCCAACTCAATTTCGTTGGCCCAAGGTAGCTTGCAATCTAGCGTTGATTTTGTGGGGAAATTAAAATCAACCGTTGCCGACTCTAAGTTTTCATCGTTCTGGCTGAGTGCATACGCTTCTCGATCAATTTTTGCACTCACGGTCCCTTCAATTTTGATTGTACCATTCTGTTTTATCCTGATCGACAATTCTTGCTCGCCAGAGTCATATTTGGCATTCGCAAAACTTATGTCAAACAGATCTGCGTCGTATTTAAGCTGAACTGTCACAACGGGATCTTCCCCATCAGGTGGAATGACAAATCCCTGGGCTTTAAGTTCAAGCTCAAATTTTTCGCCTGAGCCGATTTGCAGTAATTGGAGTTGGACATTTTCAGAAGGTTCTAATATATCGAGACTCGATACAACGACCAAATCTTTAAACTGTAGTTCAAATGGCTGTACATGGTTTGTATCGTTCGAATGATGCGTTCTGACCAACATTTGATAATCAAACTGGTCGCTAGTTAAGTTAGAGTCCTTTAGATCATCAAAGGATTTATCTACCGCTAGGTAGTACACTAACAATTCTTTTTCAATGGCATCCAGATCTTGCATGGCATCGATCTTCGACTCGATATCCCGAGCTTCCGCTTCAATATCAGTGGGCTCAGAAATTCGCAGGCACTGTTGCAATAGATGCAATTTCGCCAAAGATTTAGGCTCCTTTCCCCTAAATGGATTATTGTTGGGATCAGGGAAATTGCGATCAGGAAATTCAAAATCACGTATTGGGGGATGAGAGATATTCTCGGGCGGTAACAACTGGGAGAACTTGTGCAGTACAGAGAGAATCTCATATCTGGTCTCAGGCTTAAGTTGAGAGTTTGCAAGCGAGGCACGCAGGCCGTTTAACAACTTAAAATCAATGGTAGCATTCCACTGATCTCCTGCTTTCCTCTTTGATGGTTGCTCGTTGAGTGTTGTTAAAATATTTTCGATATTTATAGTTTGCTTTTGCTTGTCGTGGACTATCTCCAAGTCTTCCTTGAGATTGCTGATGGACAACAAGAATGGCCCCGCTTGAGTTTCTTTGTTGATGGCTGTTTTTAGATTATCCGCATGCAACTTCTGCAACAATTTTTTTGCTCTGCATAATTCAAGAAGGAACTCACGTATCGCTTGGTAACTTGCTGTTTGATCTCCAGGAATTGCGAGCGATAATTCATAGCCTCGGATTAGGCCAGGAACTTCATCGGCATAATCGCCTAATTGCAAAATCCCTAAACGGATTTTATCCGTTTGGGGATCGACTAGTTTGGTCCACTCCTTGGAAGTGGGTGAATTATGTAAAGTGTTCCAAGTTCTAATTAATTCACTGACTCCCACTCCCCTTTCGTCGTCTAAGCCACTGTATTGATACTCTTCGTTCTCTGCAATTGCCTCTTTGAGATCTTTAAGTTTCTTTTCCATCGACCTAAAATCATCGATAATATCTTGGTCCGTTCCATCGGATCCATCGGTTCCATGCAAGAGTCTCTGTTCGAATCCCATTACATCCGATTCGAGACGCCGAAGTTCTTGAGGACCAAAATCGACGGGAGTCAATCGAATCTTATCGCCTGTTGTTGCTCTGGTTCGCAAGTCTTGAATTTGTTCCCAGATTCGTTCTAAGCCTTTTGCTTTTTCATCAAAGAGATCAACAGGCTCTGCTGCTTTCGTCACTGCGTCAGCCATGGGGCCAGCAGCCGGTACAGGTGCGGGTCCAGCAGGGGCGGGATCAACTGGTGCGGCGGGTTCGGCTTGCGCCAGCAGTGAGTTCGGCTGATTCATTAACAAATTTCTAGACGACATGAATTGCGTTAAAGCAATTTTAGTATTATTGTGCTCAGGCCGATCTCTTCTCATGGTTTCTTCAGGTTGTTCGGTCTCCTCTTTTTCTTCGCTATCGTCTTTGTTTTCTGGTAGCAAACTATCGGAGTATCTGACTAGGTGTACTTGGTTATTGGGAAACTCAGATAGAGCACCTTTACTCCCTTGCATCAATATGGGAGTTTGCAACTGTGCTGCCTGAGGACCAAGCCAGTGTTGAATGCGATAGCAAACGTGATGATACAATTCATTCAGAGTCAACTCTTTGTCATCTTCATTGGGGTACTCTAAACGGAAAGCTTCCTGAACGGCTTCTGTAAATATCGTGTTCCGATTTGGGGCTGCCGAGTTGGACTGTTGACCATCGGAATGCGAAAGTAAGATGAAAAGGTTATCGTCCTTGGAATCCATTGCTTTCACAATTTCATTCAAGGCCGTGGCAAATCGATTCACGGTGATTCCAAGACGCCCATGCGTAGTCAGGCTACCCGCATCTAGGATCAGTAACTTTTGCTTGCCGTTAGCAACCTGTATCTGTTGCAAAATCTCAGACAGATCGACCACCCCACTCTTTGCCCAGTGGATCGATCCGCTACTCAAAAAGTTAGAATCCGCAACATAAACTTTATCTGTATCGGCCTGCGAATCATGGATGAGATGCGCCTGCAAATAAACGATCAGAGTATCCTCTGGCCCTATTGCTAAATTAGCCAGATTAAGACTCTGGTCTTTTGAGGAGAGTTCGAAACGAGATGTTTTTAGTCGTTCGGGATTAGCTTCATAGCCCGAGTCCAGACCGCTCTTGAGAGACACACGGGGCAAAATATCTACTGAAGACAAGTCATACTCGACCTGGTCTGAGATGAGAAAGAAAGTATTGGGTTGCTTGGGGATAAGTAAGTACCATACAAGCACAGCGATTAAGGCAACCACAACCAGAGCCAGCAATCCTGCGATGGGAGTCCGTTTGGTTCCTTTTCGCCTTGTACTGCGGCTTTTCCAATCTTGTTTTATTCCGGTGTTCGCTTTGGCCATAGAAAATATTCGCCCAATATGAGTCGTTAATCGATTATGATTTCAATCACAAGCGCGAAGCGTCAGCGAGGACGAAGTTTAATTGTGCTTCCTCCTCGCTGACGCTTCGCACTTGAGATATAAATGCATCTTTTCAGGTTGCTCCCCTGTTGTTTAGCATATCAATTTAGGGAGCAAGATGCCAATTCTATCAGACGTAGTTTCATAAATAATCGATAAACGCTTTTAATCGCCTCGCCAATGGGGTTCGAGATATTATATTGGTAGGAATTAAACTCTGAAATGGGTCCGTTCTTAGCTAGATCACCTGTCGCATGCTATCGAAGACCGATTACAATAGTAGGCAGACGAATTAACCTACACATTTCCCTCTAGCCCCTCCATTCCAAGGAAACATCATCTTGTCACAAATAACTCGATTCCGCCAATTAACTCTCTTGGTTGCCATATTCAGTAGCTTGCTTGTACTTCACAGCAACCAAGTCAACGCAGCCGAGACGAAAATCCGTGCCCTATTAGTAACCGGAGGTTGTTGTCACGACTACGAATTCCAAGCCAAAGCGATGCAACTAGCGGCCAAAAAGCGTGGAGTGAACATCGATTGGACTGTGGTCAACGATGGCGGCAAAGGAACCGATGCCCAAATCAAACTCTATGAAAACAAAGATTGGGCCAAAGGATTCGATGTGATTGTTCATAACGAATGTTTTGCAGCGACCACCGATGCGGATTACATCCGCAGCATCACCAAAAGCCATAAAGAAGGCGCCAATGCGGTCGTGATTCACTGTGCGATGCACACCTATCGAGATGCCAAGATCGATGATTGGCGACAAATGCTTGGCGTAACTAGCCGTCGACACGATCATCAAAGCAACTACACCGTGAACGTGGTCGCCAAAGATCATCCTACGATGAAGGGTTTCCCAGATGGGTACAAAATGCCCAAAGATGAACTTTACATTATCGAAAAAGTTTGGCCCAATACCACCATCTTGGCGAAATCAACAAGCGAACGAGATGGCAAAGAGCATGCCGTGTTCTGGACGAATAAATATGGCAAAGCCCGAGTGTTTGGCACTACCTATGGTCACTCCAACGGGACTTTCAGTGACGAAAAATTCCTGGATGTACTGACCCAAGGAATTCAATGGGCGGCTGGTAGCTTGAAAGAATAACCAATTTCAAGGGCTATCTCGGTTCTTATCTAAAGATACCTTGTTACAGATCAGCCCGATTTGCGGTAAACTGGAAAGAGACTCTTGTTTTAATGAGCAAGGGTCTCTTGTTTCTTACTCCCTACTACCTGTGCCGGAAATTTAACTTCGATGGGCGTCGATAAATCTGAAACTCGCGTGCGGCAGATGTTTGCCGAAATTGCGACCAATTATGATCGCATGAATCATTTGTTATCGATGAATGTCGATCGATACTGGCGTTGGCGGACGGTACGCATCGTTCCACCGACTGGAGACGCTCCGATCTTGGATGTCTGCACCGGCACCGGAGATTTGGCCCTGGCTTATTACAAAGCGGCCAAAGGCAAAACCAAAATCATGGGCACCGATTTCTGTGTTGAAATGCTAGAAATCGGCGAAGCCAAAAAGAAGAAAGCTGGCATCAACGGCCAAGTCGAGTTCCAGGAAGCCGACACCCAAGCGTTGCCGTTTGAAGACGATACGTTTCAAATTGTTTCGGTAGCCTTCGGATTAAGAAATGTCACCAACACCGAAACGGGTTTAAAAGAGATGACCAGAGTCTGCCAACCTGGCGGAAAAGTGGCCGTTTTAGAATTCTCAATGCCTGGCTGGCAACCGTTTAAGGGTATCTATAGCTGGTACTTCAAAAACATCTTACCGCGAATCGGGCAAATGCTGGCTTCCAACAAAGAAGAGGCTTACAAGTATTTGCCTGAGAGCGTCGGCGAATTCCCACATGGCGAAGCACTCGCTGAAAAAATGCGAGCAGCGGGTTTGAAGGACGTTTTCTTTCGCCCAATGACCTTCGGCGTGGCGACCTTGTACGTGGGTACTAAGTAGATGAATGTGCGAGAAAATCCGTCTCGCCCGCCCATCGTGCTGGGAATCACCGGCGCCAGTGGCGTGATTTACGCGAAACGATTATTGAACGTACTGATCTACGCTGGCTACGATGTCGATCTTTCGATCAGCAGTTCCGGCGCCTTGGTGATAGAACAGGAACTTGGTATCAAGATTGATATCGATGCGTTCCAACCTAGTTTATTACTTGATGAGTCGATTGGTGAGAATGATCTTCGCTTGCAAAAAACGGTGGAACTGAATGAGAATGCGGCTCCTGGCAAGTTGACCTACCACCACTATCGAGACTTTATGGCCCCAATGGCCAGCGGGTCTTCACTGACCGCAGGCATGGTGATTTGCCCTTGTTCTGGCGGTACGCTTAGCGGTGTGGTGAATGCCGATAGTGCCAATTTAATTCATAGGGCCGCAGACGTTCATTTGAAAGAACAGCGGAAATTGATTCTCGTTCCGCGAGAAACTCCGCTCTCAATCATTCAAGTCACCAACCTGCAGAAAGCAGCGCAAGCCGGTGCGGTTGTCTTGCCGGCCTCGCCAGGTTGGTATCACGGCGTGAAGAGCATTGACGACTTGGTCGATTTCATCGTGGCTCGAATTCTTGATCAACTGCAAGTGCCGCATGCCTTGATGCAACGATGGGGTGAAGATGTTTAAGCAGCTCACGCATATTCTGGAAATGATTCGGTTTAGCCATACGGTGTTCGCCATGCCTTTTGCGCTGTTGGCGGCGGTCATGGCGTGGGCTGGTCCGACTGCATCGGGTGAGCGGATTCAATTTTCATGGCCCCAGTTCCTGGGTATTCTCTTGTGTATGGTCTTTGCCCGAAGTGCGGCGATGGCCGTTAATCGCTTAGCCGATAAAGACATTGATGCCGAGAATCCACGAACTGCCAACCGGCATATTCCGGCCGGGTTGCTTTCAGTCGGGAGTGTCACAATTTTCACGGTAGTTTGTAGTTTGCTGTTCATCGCCTCGACGCTGCTGTTTTTACCCAATTGGTTGCCGATTGTCCTCTCGGTCCCGGTGCTATTTTTTCTGTTTGGCTACAGCTACACAAAACGCTGGACTTCGCTGGCCCATTTTTGGCTCGGGGTCTCATTAATGTTGGCCCCGGTTTGTACTTGGATTGCCCTGCGAGGGGCCGAGATCATACAACACCCGGCAGACATCTTGCCTTCGGTGGTGCTGGGCGCAGTCGTCATGCTTTGGGTCGCAGGGTTCGATATTATTTATGCCTGCCAAGATGCGGAGTTTGACAAAAAAGCGAAACTGAAAAGTGTACCATCCACGTTGGGTATTCCTGGGGCTCTCAAAGTGGCCGCCGCTTGCCATGCAATGATGATCGTGATGCTTTGTGTGTTGCCGTACAGTTACCCTCCATTGGGTGCAATTTACTGGGCCGGGGTGATCGTTGTGGCCGGTTTATTAGCCTACGAACATTGGCTAGTGCGTCCAGACAATCTTTCCCAGGTGAATATCGCATTTTTTCATGTGAATACCGTGGTAGGAATTGGCCTGTTTTTAGTCACATCGCTTGATCTACTACTATAAAACTAGGGACTCCCCTGCCCTGCCCGCCTTGTGGTGAATCGATTCACAAGAGATTATAGTAAATAGAGTTATTGAACGCTTTAAACTGCGGTTACTACCGTATCAAACCAAAAACTTCCTATCAGTGTACATAACGGATATCGACCATGATTCATGCCAGCAAGATTTCATTAGACACGATTGGCAAAAAAGTAGAAAACGGCGAGCGTCTTTCGATGGACGAAGGCATCTACCTTTACCAAGACGATGTGCCGTTGAATGAAGTTGCCGCCTTGGCCGATATGGTGCGTGTGCGTAAAAATGGAAACTTCGCTTACTACAATATCAATACGCATTTAAACGCGACCAACGTCTGCGTTTATCGCTGTAACTTTTGTGCATTCAGGGCCGATCTGCGTGACCCTCGCGGTTATACGATGACCGACGAACAAATGCTGGCCCGTGGGCAAGAGGCCATTGATAATGGTTGCACCGAAATGCACATTGTCGGCGGCTTGCATCACCAGAAAAAATACGAGTGGTATCTCGATCTTGTCCGCCTATTGCACGAAGCCTATCCAACACTTCATTTAAAGGCTTGGACTTCAGTCGAGATCAACTGGTTCGAGCATTTAACCAAAAAACCAGTCAAGGCAATTCTCGAAGATATGCTAGACGCAGGTCTCGGCAGTATGCCAGGCGGGGGTGCCGAGATATTTCACCCTGAAATCCGCGATCAAATTTGCGAACACAAAGCCAACGCTGGCAAATGGCACGAGGTACATCGCACCGCTCATGAACTTGGAATTCGCACGAATGCCACGATGCTGTATGGGCACATCGAAAACGCCTATCATCGGGTCGACCATTTGATTCGCCTCAGAGAAACCCAAGATCAAACCGGCGGGTTCCAAACATTTATTCCGTTGGCATTTCACCCTGACAACACCGAACTAGCCGCACTCCACAATATAAAGAAACCATCGATCTTGATGGACTTGCGAGCCATGGCCGTGTCTCGCATGATACTCGATAACTTCGACCACATCAAAGCCTACTG